>JALYQH010000338.1 GCA_030855945.1 Pseudomonadota bacterium
ATCAGCGCGCTGTGAACTCGGCCGAGACACGGATCGACTCGTCGATCGTCGTCCCGTTCGTCATCTTCACCGTCATCTGGGGAGGGACCTGGATCGTCATCCGCGACCAGCTTGGCGTGGTTCCGGCCCAATGGTCGATCGCCTATCGGTTTCTCATCGCCGCCGTCGCGATGGCGGCGTTGACGCGGTGGAAGGGCGAGAGCCTGCGCCTGGGCGCCGCCGGGTTGCTCACCGCGGCGATGCTCGGCTTCCTGCAGTTCGTGGTCAATTTCACCGCCGTCTACATGGCTGAGCATCACATCACGTCCGGGCTGGTGGCGACGGTGTTCGCCTTGCTGCTGATCCCCAACAGCCTGCTCGCCTGGGCTTTTCTGGGGCAGCGGCCGAGCTCGCGCTTCGCCTGGGGATCGCTGCTCGCCGTCGCCGGCATATCCTTGCTGTTCGTGCACGAGCTGCGCGAGCATCCGGCGCGCTCCGACGCGATCGTGATAGGGATTGGCCTTACCTTGGTCGGCCTGATGGGCGCGTCCGCGGCCAATGTCTTCCAGGCGCGCGACCGGGTCAGGCGCTTTCCTCTGTTCGCCTTGCTGACCTGGGCGATGCTGATCGGCGCGATCATGAACGCTGCGATCGCTTTGGCATTTTCCGGTCCGCCGGTGATCGAGATGCGCCTCGGCTATTGGCTCGGCCTTGCCTATCTCGGCGTGTTCGCCTCTGCGCTGGCGTTCAGCCTCTATCTGCCGGTGGTCCGCAGCATCGGCCCCGGCAAAGCCGCTTATTCGTCGATGCTGGTGCCGATTATCGCGATGGGCTTTTCGACCTGGCTAGAGGACTATCGCTGGACTCCGCTTGCGGCGGGCGGCGCGGTGCTGGCGCTCGGCGGAATGGTGTTCGCGCTGGCCGGGCGCCGCCGCCCGCAGCTTGTGACCGCGCCCGACGCCGGATAGACGGGCGCACATGTATGACGCCCGCCTCAACCCCGAAGCTCCGCCCTCGCCCGAGCATGTCGCCATCCACCGCCAGGATTATTGCCCGCCCGACTATTGGGTGAGCGAAGTCGCGCTCGACTTTTCGCTCGATCCGGCGCGGACGCGCGTCAAGGCCGCGCTGAAGGTCGAGCGCAACGGCGATCATGACCGGCCGCTGAGGATGGCTGGAGAGGAACTGGCCCCTCTGACGGTTCGCGTCGACGGGGCGGAGGCCAAGTGGTCGATGGAGGGCGACACGCTGGTCGTCCCCATCGCCGGAGACTCGGCGACGGTGGAAACCGAGGTCGAACTCGCGCCGGAGGCCAATGGCAAGCTGATGGGGCTTTACGCCTCTGGCGGGCTGCTCTGCACGCAGTGCGAAAGTGAAGGCTTCCGCCGCATCACCTTCCATCCCGACCGGCCCGACATATTGTCGCGCTACCGGGTGCGGATGAGCGCCGACAAGGCCCGCTTCCCGATCCTGCTCGCCAACGGCAACCGCGTCGCGACGGGCGAGGGCCAGGATAGCACGCATTGGGCCGAATGGGACGACCCCTTCCCCAAGCCCTCTTATTTGTTCGCGCTGGTCGCGGGGGACCTCGCCGCCAACCGCGACACCTTCACCACCATGAGCGGGCGCGAAGTCGAGCTCGCCATCTGGGTCCGCGAACGCGATTTGGCCAAGACTGGCCATGCCATGGCCAGCCTCAAGGCGGCGATGAAATGGGACGAGCAGGCCTATGGCCGCGAATATGATTTGGGTCAGTTCAACATCGTCGCGGTGGACGATTTCAACTTCGGCGCGATGGAGAACAAAGGCCTCAACATCTTCAACTCGCGCTATGTCCTAGCCGATCAAGAAACCGCGACCGACGCCGATTTCGATGCCGTCGCCGGAGTCGTTGCGCACGAATATTTCCACAATTGGTCGGGCAATCGCGTCACCTGCCGCGACTGGTTCCAGCTCTCGCTGAAAGAGGGTTTCACCGTGTTCCGCGACCAGAGCTTTTCGGCCGACATCGGCAGCGCGGCGGTCAAGCGGATCGAGGATGTGCGCCTGCTTCGCGCGGTGCAGTTCCCGGAGGATATGGGGCCGCTGGCGCATCCGGTGCGGCCCGAATCCTATCTCGAAATCGCCAATTTCTACACCGCCACGGTCTATAACAAGGGCGCCGAGCTGATCCGGATGATGCGTACGATCCTCGGGCCGGAGGCGTATCGGGGGGGCAGTGACCTTTATTTCGAGCGCCACGACGGCGAGGCCGCGACCTGCGAGGATTTCGTGCGCTCCATGGAAGAAGCGAGCGGGATCGATCTTGGGCAGTTCCGGCTCTGGTACAGCCAGGCGGGGACGCCGCGAGTCACGGCCCGGCTCGATCATGATGCCGCCGCCCGCCGCGTGACGCTCCATCTTACCCAGTCGATCCCCGATACGCCCGGCCAGTCGGACAAGGCGCCCATGGTGATTCCCCTTGCCGCTGCTTTGATCGGCGAAAGCAGCGGCGCCGAAATTGGCGAGGAGCGGCTGATCCTGCTCGACAAAGGCGAAGCCAGCATCACTTTCGACAATGTCGATGAGGTGCCGCTCCTGTCGATCAATCGGGACTTTTCGGCCCCGGTGGCGATCGAGGTTTCACGCCGGCCGGGCGAGCTGGAAAAGCTCGCGGACACCGACCCCGACCCGTTCGCGCGCTACGAGGCGCTGCAAGAACTGATGATGCGCGCGCTGCTCGCCGGCGCGCGCGGCGAGGCCGCCGACCCGACGGCGGTGATCGCGGCGATGGGCAGCACACTGCGCTCCAACGCGCTCGATCCGGCCTATAAGGGGGAAGCGCTGGTCCTGCCTTCGGAAAGCCTGATCGGCGACCGCATGAGCCTTGTCGACCCGGCCGCGATCCATGCCGCGCGCGACGCGCTGCGTCAGTCAATCGACGCGGCGCTGGCCGACGATCTTGTCGCCGCGCAGGCTGAAAC
>JALYQH010000030.1 GCA_030855945.1 Pseudomonadota bacterium
GGCGCTGACGGTGGGCGATGCCGAGGCGGAGGAAGCAATCCGCTGGGCGTGGCGCGATCAGGGATTGGTGGTCGAAGCGGGCGGGGCGGTCGCGCTGGCCGCAGTGCTCGCCGGCAAGGTCGATCTCGTGCCCGATACGG
Organism: Pseudomonadota bacterium; assembly: GCA_030855945.1. Taxonomy (GTDB): domain Bacteria; phylum Pseudomonadota; class Alphaproteobacteria; order Sphingomonadales; family Sphingomonadaceae; genus Sphingomicrobium. The sequence continues at coordinate 141 of JALYQH010000030.1, forward strand.
TGGTGATTCTGTCGGGTGGCAATATCGACCCGGCCGTGCACGCCCGGATCGTGGCTTAAGCGACTCGATACTGGCCCGGTTCGAGCATGTTCGGGCTCGACCGCTCGACTGCCCGGGTCAGTTCCTCGAGTTCGGCGGCGAGTGTTTGCAGCTCTGCCGCCAGCGCCTTGGGGTCGAGTTCGGCCAGGTTTGCCGAGGCATCAAGCAGCGTGTCGAGCATCATCGCGATGCACGGCAAGATCGTTTCCTCGATGCGGTTGAACGCGTCGTCGAGGCGGGCCTGTTGCTGGGCGATGCTGGTCATGGCCGCGACGATAAGACAAACTGGGTTAAATGTTGGTGAAAGGAAACGCCCGTGACGACGATTGCTTCCGCCGCGCTCGCGCTGGCGATGATCGCGGCGGCGATTTTGGCTATCGGAGGAGCGAAAATGATCGGCAAGGACCGCAAGCGCGGCCTGCTGATGATCGCCGCAGCGGCGGTGCTGGTCGGCAATGTACTGGTGTGGACCCTATGACCGACCGTCACCCCGGCCTTGCGCCGGGGTCCACCTGATCTTCTACCGTTGCAAGTGAGGCAGGTGAATCCCGGGCAAGCCCGGGGTGACGACCTGTGCTGTCACCGGATCGTGCTGGCGGGATCGAGGCGCATGTCGAGATAATCGTCCACGCTTTTCATCAGCAGGTCGATCTCACTGGCGAAGAAGTGGTTGGCGCCGGGGATCGTGTCGTGGTGGATGGTGATGTGCCTCTGAGTGCGCAGCTTGTCGACCAGCTTCTGGACCGCGAGCGGAGTGACCACTTCGTCGGCCTCGCCCTGGATGATGATCCCCGACGACGGGCAGGGGGCGAGGAACGAAAAATCGTACATGTTGGCCGGCGGCGCGATTGAGATGAAGCCGCGAATTTCCGGCCGCCGCATCAGCAATTGCATGCCGATCCAGGCTCCGAAGCTGACCCCGGCGACCCAGGTCGTCTCGGCTTCGGGATGAATCTGCTGGACCCAGTCGAGCGCCGAGGCGGCGTCGCTGAGTTCGCCAATGCCATTGTCGAACACGCCTTGGCTCTTGCCGACACCGCGAAAATTGAAGCGCAAGGTGGCAAAGCCGCGGCGGACGAAATCCTTGTGGAGCAGTTGCACGATCTTGTTGTTCATTGTGCCCCCCGCCTGCGGATGGGCGTGGAGGATCATCGCGACCGGCGCGCGCGGGCGCGGCCCGGGGGTGAAGCGGCCTTCGAGGCGGCCTTCGGGTCCGGGGAAAATCACTTCGGGCATGGGCGCTCGCTTGAAAAGGGCGAAAAAATGAGGCCGCGAAACGGGTGCGCCGCGGCGGCGGCTCCTATATAGGGCGGCGACCCTCTTAGGCAACGACAGGATATCGGCGGCGTGGCTACGCGCATTTTCCTCGACCATGCGGCCACCACTGCCGTCCTGCCCGAGGCGCGGGCGGCGATGATGCGCGGCTTCGATGCCTGGGCCAATCCGAGTTCGCCCCATGCGGAAGGCCGAGCGGCGCGGGCCTTGCTCGAGGAAGCACGGCGCGGCGTGGCCGAAGCGCTTGGCTGGCGCCATGACGTCATCTTCACCAGCGGTGCGAGCGAAGCGGTCGAGATGGTCGCGGCGCGCGTTCGCATAGCTGGACGAGCCCACGGCGCGACCGAGCATGCGATCGTGCCCCACGCGATGGGCGGGCAGTCGACGATCATTCCAGTCGGCCGCGATGGGCTGGTTGACGAAGGGGCGCTCGATGCGGTCCTTGCCGGCGGCCCGGCGCTGGTCGCGATCCAGCAGGTCAACAATGAGACCGGCATCCTCCAGCCGCTCGACCGCCTTGCGCCGCGCATCCGCGAAGCAGGCTCGCTGCTGCTCGCCGACTGCGCGCAGAGCGCCGGCAAGGTGCCGCTGCCCGACGCGGACTTCATCGCTTTGTCGGCGCACAAGCTCGGCGGGCCGCCCGGGGTCGGGGCGCTTTTGGTGCGCGACCTCGCCAAGCTCGATCCTGTCGGCGGGCAGGAAAAAGGCTATAGGCGCGGCACGCAAGATGCCCCCGGCGCGCTCGCCTTTGCGGCAGCGCTCGCCGCCAGACCCTATGACATGGAGCGGCTCGCTGCCCTCCGCGACCGCCTTGACGACGGCGTGCGAGAGGCGGGCGGGGTCGTGATCGGCGAGGACAGCGCGCGTCTCGCCACGATCGGCGCGGTCGCGCTACCCGGCGCGTCGAGCGCTTCGCTGCTCGTCCAATATGATCTTGCCGGGATTGCAGTGTCGGCGGGCAGCGCCTGTTCGTCGGGCAAGATGAAAGAAAGCGGGGTGCTTGCCGCGATGGGCGTCGCGCCCGCTCTCGCCGCCGGCTTCCTGCGCGTCAGCTTCGGCCCGACGACAAGCGAGGCCGACGTAGACGCCTTTCTCGCCGAATGGCGGCGGATTGCCGACCGAATCCGCAAGGCCGCATGATCTATCTCGATTATCAGGCGACGACCCCTCTCGCGCCGGAAGTCGCGGCGGCAATGCGCCCGTGGATCGAGGAGAAATTCGCCAATCCTCATAGTCCCTCGACATGGGGCCGCGAGGCGGCAGCCGCGATCGAGGTGGCGCGTTGGCAGATTGAGAAAGCGCTCGGCCACGAAGGCGGGAGGTTTGCCTTTACTTCCGGTGCGACCGAGGCGCTCAACTGGGCGCTCAAAGGTACTTTCGAGCGCGCCGAGCGCCGCAAGCTGGTCACCGTCGCCACCGAACACGCCGCGGTACTCGACACGGCCGAATGGCTCGAAGAGCAGGGCATCGAAGTGGTTCGCCTCACTGTTGGCCCTGACGGACTCGTCGACCTCGCCGAGGCCGAAGCCGCGATCGACGACCGCACCGCGGTGATGGCAGCGATGCTGGTCAACAATGAAATTGGCGTAATCCAGCCGATCGCCCAGCTTGCCGCGCTCGCCCACGCCAAGGGCGCGGCGATGCTGTGCGACGCGGTGCAGGGCTTCGGCCGCATGGCGATCCCCGACGGCCCCGACCTGATCGCCGTCTCGGCTCACAAGATCCACGGTCCCAAGGGCATCGGCGGGCTATGGATGCGGGGTGGGTTCGAGCCGGCCCCTTTGATCCATGGCGGCGGGCAGGAGTTGGGGATTCGCTCGGGCACCTTATCGCCGGCGCTGGTCGCGGGCTTCGGCGAGGCCGCGCGGCTCGCGGTGGAACGGCGTGAGGCCGACATCGTTCATGTTGCGAAATTGTCGGAGCTTGCGCTGGCAACACTCGGGCAAGGCTGGATAATCAACGGCAGCTCAACCGATCGCTATCGCGGCAACCTCAATCTTCGACGCGATCGTCTCGACGCGGCGCGGCTGATGTCCGACGTCCGCAACATCGCCTTCTCGCTCGGCTCGGCCTGCGCCTCGGGCTCGGGGCGGCCAAGCCATGTCCTCCGAGCGCTCGGTCTAAGCGACCGCGAGGCGCGCTCGTCGATCCGGCTCGGCTTCGGCCGCTACACCGGCGAGGAGGAATTAGCATCGGCCTGCCGACGCATCGCGGCCGCGGCCCGCGAGCAGGAGAAGCTGCCGGGATGACTCGCGTCTGTTTTCTGAAAGCCGACGGCACCATCGACCGAGAAGTGGACGCGCCAGCCGGCACCAACCTTCTCGACCTCGCCCAAGCCAACGCCCAGCCGCTCGAAGGAAGCTGTGAAGGCTCAATGGCCTGCTCGACCTGCCACGTCATCGTCGCCAAGGACGACTTCGAACGCTTGCCCCCGGCGAGCGAAGAAGAAGACGATCTCCTCGACCTCGCTGCCCACGTCACCCGCACCTCGCGCCTTGCGTGCCAGATTGCGCTCCCCGCGGACT
>JALYQH010000034.1 GCA_030855945.1 Pseudomonadota bacterium
GCCGACACCCGCACCGCCCGCATCACCGCCGAGGAGGCGCTGGCGATGCATGCGGAGGGCCGGCCGGGCAAGCTCGAGATCCGGCTGACCAAGCCGCTGACCACCGCGCGCGACCTCAGCCTCGCTTACTCCCCCGGCGTCGCGGTTCCCGTTCTCGCCATCGCCGCCGATCCGGGCAAGGCCTATGACCTGACCGCCAAAGGCAACCTCGTCGCGGTCATTTCCAACGGCACCGCCATCCTCGGCCTCGGCAATTTGGGCGCGCTGGCATCGAAGCCGGTGATGGAGGGCAAGGCGGTGCTGTTCAAGCGCTTCGCCGACGTCGATTCGATCGACATCGAGGTCGATACGACCGACGCGCAGCGGTTCATCGAATGCGTCGAATTGCTCGCCCCAAGCTTCGGCGGGATCAACCTCGAGGATATCGCCGCGCCCGACTGCTTCATCATCGAAGCGGCGCTGAAAGAGCGGATGAACATCCCGGTGTTCCACGACGACCAGCACGGCACCGCGATCATCACCGCCGCCGGCCTCATCAATGCCTGCCACCTGACGGGCCGCGAGCTCAAGGACATCAAGGTCGTCGTCAACGGCGCGGGCGCGGCGGCGATCGCCTGCACGGCGCTGATCAAGGCGATGGGCGTGCGCCACGACAATGTCATCATGTGCGACCGCAAGGGGCCAATCTACACCGGCCGCGAAGGCGTGGACCAGTTCAAGTCGGCCCATGCGATCGATACCGACGCGCGCTCGCTCGGCGAGGCGCTGGTCGGGGCCGACGTGTTCCTTGGCCTCAGCGCGGCGGGCGCGCTCAAGGCCGACATGGTGATGGGCATGGCGCCGAGCCCAATCATTTTCGCGATGGCTAACCCCGACCCGGAGATCACCCCGCCCGAAGCCAAGGCGGCGCGGCCCGACGCAATCGTCGCGACCGGCCGCTCGGACTATCCCAACCAAGTCAACAACGTCCTCGGCTTCCCGTTCATCTTCCGCGGCGCGCTCGACGTGCGGGCGACCGGGATCAACGAAGAAATGAAGATCGCCGCAGCGCATGCGCTCGCCGAACTGGCGCGCGAGGCGGTGCCCGAGGAAGTCGCCGCGGCCTATGGCGGAACGGTCCATCACTTCGGCCCCGACTATATCATCCCGGCTCCATTCGACCCGCGGCTGATCGAAATCGTGCCGTGCGCGGTGGCGCAGGCGGCGATGGACTCAGGCGTCGCGCAAAAGCCGATCGCCGACATGCGCGCCTATCGCCAGCAGCTGCGCGCCCGGCTCAACCCGACCGCGTCGGTGCTCAGCCTCGCTTATGACGCGGCGCGCGCCAATCCCAAGCGGGTGCTGTTCGCCGAGGGCGAGGAGCCCAACGTGCTGCGCGCGGCAATCGCCTTCAAGGACGGCGGCTATGGCACTCCGGTGCTGGTCGGGCGCGATAATGTCTATGAGCTGCTCGCCGAACTGGGGGTCGACGATCCGCGCAGCTATGAAGTGCTCAACAGCCGCAACTCGCCGCTGGTCGGGCGCGCGGTCGATTATCTCTACGCCAAGCGCCAGCGCCACGGGCTGCTCCGGCGTGAGGTCGAGCGGATGGTCAACCAGGACCGCAACACCTTCGCCGCGGCGATGCTCGCGCTCGGCGAAGGCGATGCGATGATCACCGGGACGACGCGCCCGTTCAGCCAGTCGCTGCGCCAGGTGCGAAGCGTGATCGATAATGAGGATGGGGCGACCCCGTTCGGGATCAACATCGTTGCCTCGCGCCACCAGACGGTGCTGATCGCCGACACGGCGGTGACCGAGCGGCCGACGGCGGAGCAATATGCCGCGATCGCGATCCGCGCGGCCGCGTTCGGCCGGCGGATGGGGCAGGAACCGCGCGTGGCCTTCGTCAGCTACACCACCTTCGGCAATCCGCCCGGCCGGCATATCGCGGAATTGCGCGACGCGGTGAAGCTGCTCGACACGTTGCAGACCGATTTCGAATATGAAGGCGAGATGGGCCCGGATGTCGCGCTCAACCATGACATGCAGCGCAAATATTACCCGTTCAGCCGCCTCACCGGCCCCGCCAACATCCTCATCTTGCCAGGGCTGCAGTCGGCGAACATTTCGTCGAAGCTCATTCGCGCTTTGGGTGGCGAAAATGTCCTTGGTCCCTATC
>JALYQH010000050.1 GCA_030855945.1 Pseudomonadota bacterium
GCGTGGCGATGACCCCCTCGATCAGCGGGACCAACTCGCTACGCGCCGCGACCCGGGCGTGATTGGTCGAATATTTCGCATCTTTTGCCCATTCCTCATGGCCGAGGATCGCCGCCAGCCGCGCGAACTGGCGATCGTTGCCGACGGCGACGATGATTGGCTGATCCAACGCAGCGAACGGCTGGTAGGGCACGATATTGGGATGGCCCGCGCCCTGCCGCTGCGGGTCGCGCCCGCTGACCAGCGCGTTCGACGCCTGGTTGGCGAGCATCGCCAGCTGGGTGTCAAACAAAGCTAGATCGATCGTCGCCCCCTCGCCGGTCGCGCCGCGGCGGACAAGCGCGGCGAGGATCGCATTGGCGGCGTACATTCCAGTGAACAGGTCGGCGACCGCTACCCCGGCACGCACCGGACCGCCGCCCGGCTCGCCGTCGGGCAGCCCGGTCACGCTCATCAGCCCGCCCATCCCCTGGATGATATAATCGTAGCCGGCTCGGTTCGCATAAGGCCCGTCCTGTCCGAAGCCGGTGATCGAGGCGTAGATCAGCCGCGGGTTGGCCGCGCGGAGGCTGGCGGCACCGAGTCCGAACTTGGCGAGCCCGCCGACCTTGAAATTTTCGACCAGGACGTCGGCGCTCGCCGCCATCTTGCGCACCAGCGCTGCACCCTCGTCGGTCCCGAAATCGATCGCCACGGAGCGCTTGCCGCGGTTCGCAGCAAGGAAATAAGCGGCGACCTTCTGATCTTCATGCTCGTGCCACGGCGGGCCCCAGTGGCGGGTGTCGTCGCCGCTTCCCGGTTGCTCGACCTTGATCACCTCGGCGCCAAGGTCGGCGAGCAGTTGAGTAGCCCACGGTCCCGCCAACACTCGGCTGAGGTCGAGGACGCGGATGCCTTCGAGCGGCTTCGTCACGCGCGCTTCCGCTGCCAGAAGCGCGGTTTGGCATCGGCGAGAATCGCCTGGGCCGCATTATGCCCCGGCGCGCCGGTCACGCCGCCGCCGGGGTGTGCCCCCGATCCGCACAGATAGAGGCCGGCAAGCGGCATGCGGTAATCGGCCGCGCCGATCATCGGCCGCGCGCTGAACAATTGATCGAGCCCCATCTTGCCGTGGAAAATATCGCCGCCGATCAAGCCGAAGCGGCGCTCGAGATCGAGCGGCGAGTGGATTTGCCGCGCGATGACCGACTTTGCAAAGCCGGGCGCGTAAGCGTCGACCGTGGCGATGATCGTGTCCGCCGCCGCTTCGCGCTCATCGTCCCAGCTTCGGCCGTCGGGCAGCTTGAAGCGGAAATGCTGGCAGAATAAGCACGCGACATGCTTGCCCTTGGGCGCGAGGCCGGGGTCGAGCGTCGACGGGATCAGCATCTCGACCACCGGCTGCGACGACCAGCCGTTAAGCGCCGCATCAGCATGCGCGCGGTGCATATAATCCATCGACGGCGCGGTGATAATCCCCCCGGTGAGATGGTCGCCGCGCCCGGGAAGCGACGGGAAGTTGGGCAATTTGTCGAGCGCGACGTTCATTCGGAAGGTCGCGCTTTCGCAGGCCCAGTTGGTCATATGCTGTTCGACTTGACGTCCCACCGCACCCTTGGGCACCAGCCGGTCGAACAGCAATTTGGGATTGACCGTCGCCGCCACGCGCTCGGCGCGCCACGCCTTGCCGCCCGAGACCGCACCCGCCGCGCGCCCCTTGTCGACGATCACCTCGCTCACCGGCGAACCCAGGACGATATCGACCCCAACCTCGCGGCATGCCCCCGCCATCGCCTGAGTGATCGAGCCCATTCCGCCGATCGCATGACCCCAGGCGCCGGGCACGCCGGCGGCCTCGCCGAACAGATGGTGGAGCAGCACGTATGCGGTGCCCGGCGTGTAGGGCGAGGCGAAGTTGCCGACGATCCCGTCGAACGCGAACAGAGCTTTCGCCATTGCACCGTCGAAGAAGCGGTCGAGGATGTCGCCCGCGCTTTTAGTCGCGAATTCGTGGACGATGCGCACCTCGTCGGTGCTGAGGCCGACAAGGTCGCGGCCAAGGCTGGCGAGCGACGGGAGCCCGCGAATTCCGGCCCCGGCCTCGGGCGGGGCTTTCAATATCCACTTCTGGATGAGCGGCACGACGGTCGCCAGCTCGGCATTGTAGCGGTCGTAGGCGGCGCCGTCCGACGGCACATGCCGCGCCAGCTCCGACCGGGTCAGCCCCCCGCGACCCGACATGAGGTAACTTCCGTTGGGCCCCGGCAGGAAATTGTCGATCTTGCGCAGCACGACCTGCAAGCCGTGGCGCTCCAGCTCCATATCGCGGATGACCTTTGGCTGGAGCAGGGACACGGTATAACTCGCCGCCGAATTGCGGAAACCGGGATGGAACTCGTCGGTTACCGCCGCCCCGCCGACTTTGTCCGCAGCCTCGAGAATCGCGACTTTGAGGCCTTTCCTGGCGAGGTAATAGGCACAGGTCAGGCCATTATGTCCGGCACCGATGATCAGGACGTCATGCATCAGCGCATCAACACCAATTCCTCGGCCATGGTCGGATGGAGCGCGATGACATTGTCGAAATCGGCTTTCTTCAGCCCGGCCTTGACCGCGATCGCCGCCGCCTGGAGGATTTCGGGAGCGTCGGGGCCGATCATGTGGATGCCGACAACGCGGTCGGTCGCCGCGTCGACCACCAATTTGTAGAGCGAGCGCTCGTTGCGCGCGGCCAGCACATTCTTCATCGGCCGGAAATCGCTCGTGAAGGTCTTGATCTGCCCGAGCGCGTTTCGCGCTTCGCCTTCGGTCATTCCGACTCCGGCGATCGGCGGATGCGAGAAGACCGCATTTGGCACGCTGGCATAATCGACGCTCCATGGATTGCCACCGAACTGGCTGTCGGCAAAGGCATGGCCCTCGCGGATCGCCACGGGGGTGAGCTGGATACGATCGGTGACGTCGCCAACAGCGAAAATCGTCGTCACGCTCGTCCGGCTCTGTTCGTCCACCTTGATTTCGCCGCGCCCGCCAAGCTCGACTCCGGCCTCGGTGAGCCCGAGCCCCTCGACGTTAGGCACGCGCCCGGTGGCGAACAGCACCTGTTCGGCCTCGATATCGTCGCAGCCGGCCATAGTCAGGCGGAGCGAGCCATCGTCATTCTTCTCGATCCGCTCGAACGTCGAATTGAAGCGGAACTCGATGCCCTTTATCATTGAGATTTGCAGCAACCGGTCGCGCATCTGTTCGTCATAGCCGCGCAGGATGGCATCGCCGCGATTGACGACGGTGACATGCGCTCCGAACTGGTGGAAGATTCCGGCGAACTCATTGGCGATATAGCCGCCGCCGGCGATGACGATCCGCCCCGGCATCTTCTCGAGGTGGAATACTTCGTTCGAGCTGATCGCATGCTCGATCCCCGCGACCGGAGGCATGAACGGCCGCGCGCCGGTGGCGATCAAGATCTTGCCCGCGGACACCGAGCGCCCGCTCTCCAGCCGAACCGTGTTAGGCCCGGCCAGCATCGCGCGCTCGTGAAGGATTTCGACCTTATGGTTGCCGAGCGTCTGTTCGTAGAGACCCTCGAGGCGTCCGACCTCGGCCAGCACATTGTCGCGCAGCACCGGCCAGTCGAAGCGTTTCGACGGCACGTCCCAACCGAACATCGCCGCATCGTCGAGGTCCTCGGCGAAATGAGCGCCGTAGACGAGCAGTTTCTTGGGCACGCAGCCGCGGATGACGCAGGTCCCGCCGACCTTATGCTCCTCGGCCACCGCCACTTTCGCGCCGTGCGCCGCGGCAATCCGCGCCGCGCGCACACCGCCCGATCCGGCCCCGATGACGAACAGGTCGACGTCGGTCATAGCGCGGCCCGTTCGATCAGCGCCCGGGTCGACGGGTCGAGGCTAGCCCGCCCTTCCTCATCGTCGAGCTTGCCCGCCATCTCCTTACCAAGCTCGACTCCGAACTGGTCGAACGGATTGATCCCGACCAGCACCGCATTGGCAAAGGTGCGGTGCTCGTAGAAAGCGAGCAGCGCGCCCAATGTTCGCGGGTCGAGCCGGTCGAGCAGGATCGTGATCGACGGACGGTCGCCCGGATACGCACGCGCGGGATCGTCGCTAGCCTTGCCGGCCATCAGCGCGGCGCCCTGCGCGAAGCAATTGCCGAGCAAAAGCTGATGATGGCGCGGATCGAGGCTGTCCTCATTCTCGATCACCGCGACGAACTCGACCGGGATCAGATGGGTGCCCTGGTGGAGTAGTTGGAACACTGCATGCTGGCCGTCCGTCCCGACCCCGCCCCAGGTGATCGGCGCCGACGGGCGGGCGAGCGGCGCGCCGTCGGCGGTGGCGGACTTGCCGTTCGATTCCATTTCGAGTTGCTGGAGATAATCGGGCAGCAGCCGCAGCCGCTCGTCATAAGCGAATACGGCACGAGTCTCAGCGCCGCCAAGCTGGGCATAAAGCAGGTCGGCGAAAGCGGCCGTTAACGCGACATTCTCTGCCGGCTCGGCGAGCCGCACATGAAGGTCCATCTCGGCCGCGCCTTCGAGCAATTCTTCAAACGCCGCCCAACCGATCGCGAGCGCGATTGACAGGCCGACCGATGACCACAGGCTATAACGCCCCCCCACGCCTTCCGAGAAGGGCAGCACGCGGGTTTCGTCGATTCCGTAAGCGACCGCCTGGCCGGGCGCGGCGGTCACCGCGATCAATTGGCCGTGAGGGTCGTCAACTCCGCCTTCCCTGAGCCACTCGACCGCCGCGTCGAGGTTGGTCAGCGTCTCGATCGTAGTAAAGGTCTTCGATACAGCGACCACCAGCGTCGTCGCCGGATCGAGCCCGCCGACCGCCTCGTCGAATGCCTCACCATCGATATTGGCGAGAACGCGCACGTCATAGCGGTCCGCGTCGCGGCCAAGCGCGTCGATCACCAGCTCGGGGCCGAGTGCCGATCCGCCGATGCCGATGTGGAGGATGGCGTCGATCTCGCCGAACGCCCCGCCCTCGATCGCGTCGACCAGGCTGCGCATGCGGCGGTGGCGCTCCGCGGCAAGCTCATTGTCCGACGGCGAGCCCTGGCCGCGCTCGGCGACATGGGTCGCGGGCCGGCCCTCGCTCAAATTGACGATCTCTCCGGCGTACAAGGCATCGCGCCGTGCCCGGTATCCGGCGGCCTCGGCCAGTTGGAGGAACGCGTCGATGTGCGCCGCGTCGAGGTGGGTTTTCGACCAGTCGAAGTAAATGCCCGATGCGCTGCGCGACGCGCGCGGCACGCGATGAGTATCGGCGTCGAACAGGCGCTGAAGGGGTTGGGCCTGAAGCGCATCAAGCGCCTTCCAGGCGTCATCGAGCCGGCGATTCGTCATGGCAGGCCTGATAAAGCGGCGCGCGGCAAAAGCCACCCGCTTGACGCTGCGCTGCGCCTTGCCCAAGGCCGGGCGCGATGAATGAGCCGTCCGCAGACCCGCCGGAGAAGAAGTCCGAGCTCGGCTCGACGCTGCGATCGCTGGCGATTTTCGCGGTCGCCGCCTGGGCGCTGCGCAGTCTGGTGGTGGCGCCGTTCAGCATTCCCTCGGGATCGATGCTCCCGGCGATGTATATCGGCGACTATCTGTTCGTCCACAAATGGCCCTACGGCTATTCGCGGTTCAGCTTCCCGCTGCAGATCCCGTCGTTCGAAGGTCGCATCTTTTCCGATTTGCCCGAACGCGGCGACATCGTCGTGTTCCGGCAGCCGGGCCAGGAAGATAATGATTTCATCAAGCGGGTTATCGGGCTTCCCGGCGACACCGTTGCCGTTCAGGGCGGCACGGTCATCCTCAACGGCCGCCCTCTTCAGCGCCAGTCCGAAGGGATGGTCCAGGTCCCGATAAGCGCCAACAGCCCGTGCCGCGTGGTCGACGGCGCGGTGCCGATGGTCCGCGATGCGGCAGGCGGCGGCCGCACCTGCCTCTACCCCGCCTATCGCGAAACCCTGACCGAGGGGCCGAGCTACCTCACCATCGACCAGGTCGACACGCCGCGTTCCGACGACGTCGCCCCGACCGCCATCCCCGCCGGCCATCTGTTCCTGATGGGCGACAATCGCGACGACAGCCTCGACAGCCGCTACTCGCCTTATGAAGGCGGGGTCGGGCTTGTTCCACTCGAAAACCTAGTCGGCCGCGCCAGCGCGCGCTTCTGGTCGACCGACGGCAGCGCCGAGTGGTCCAAGCCGTGGACCTGGTTCAGCGCCCTACGCGGAGAGCGCATCGGCGGATTTACCTCGCCATGAGCGGCGCGCTCGCCAAGCTGCTCAACCATGCGCCCGGCGACGCGAAATTGTTCGAGCGCGCGCTGACTCATGGCAGTCACGGCGGCGAGACTTATGAGCGGCTCGAATTCCTCGGCGACCGCGTCCTCGGCCTGGTCGTCGCCGCTTGGCTCTACGAGCGCTTCCCGGACGAGCCGGAAGGCAAGATGAGCCGCCGCTATAATGCGCTGGTCGCGCGCGAGACCTGCGCCCTGGTCGGCCGCGCGCTCGACCTGCCACGCCATATACGCCTCGGCAAACAGGCGCGCGAGGACCATGCCGGAATGTCCGACAACGTCGTCGGCGATGTCGTCGAGGCGCTGCTCGGCGCGCTCTATCTCGATGCGGGACTAGAGACGGTCCAGGCGTTCATTCGGGGGCGATGGGCGCCTTATCTCGACGAGCAGCAAATGGCGCCGATGCATCCCAAGTCCGGGCTTCAGGAAGTGGCTGCGGCGAAGAATCTAGGCGTGCCGCGCTACGAGCTGGTGAGCCGCTTCGGCCCGCACCACGCTCCGCGCTTCAAGGTCAAGGTCAGCCTCGGCCGCCACGGCGAGGCCGAGGCCGAAGGTGCGTCCAAACAGGAAGCCGAAACCGCCGCCGCCGCGGCGCTGCTGGAGAAATATAAGTGACCACACGCTGCGGCCTCGTCGCCGTGCTCGGCGCGCCTAATGCGGGCAAGTCGACCCTCGTCAATGCGCTCGTCGGGCAGAAGGTGGCGATCGTCAGCCCCAAGGCGCAGACCACGCGCGCCCGGCTGATGGGCATCGCCATCGCAGGCGAAGTGCAGATGCTGCTGGTCGACACGCCGGGCATCTTCACTCCCAATCGCCGCCTCGACCGGGCGATGGTCAAGGCGGCGTGGGAAGGCGCCGAGGACGCCGACCGGCTGGTGCTGGTGATCGACGCCGCCGCCAAGGTCGGCCCGCGCGTCGAGCAGGTGCTCGAAGGGCTGGAGAACCGCACCGAGAAATTGTTCCTCGTGCTCAACAAGGTCGACATCGCCAAGAAGGAGGATTTGCTACTGTTCGCGACCAGGCTCAGCGAGCGGCTCAAACCCGAGGAAATCTTCATGGTCTCGGCGACCACCGGCGACGGCATGGCGGATCTTAAGAAGGCACTGTCCGCCGCAATGCCCGAATGCCCCTGGCACTTCCCCGATGACCAGCTATCCGACGCCACCGACCGAATGGTCGCCGCCGAGCTCACGCGAGAACAGCTCTATCTGCAGCTCCACGCCGAACTGCCCTATGCGTCGGCGGTCGAGACCGAGAAATGGGAAGACCGCAAGGACGGCTCGACAGTCATCCACCAGCAGATATTGATCGAGCGCGACAGCCAGAAGGCGATCATCCTCGGCAAGGGCGGCTCGAGGCTCAAAGCGATCGGCTCGGCCGCGCGCGAAGCCATTTCCGAACACCTCGGCCGCAAGGTCCACCTGTTCCTGCACGTCAAGGTCAACCCGCGCTGGGACGAAGATCGCGGGCTGTACAAGGACATCGGGCTGGAATGGAGCGAGTGATAATCCAGCCGACCTATCTTGGGATCGCTCCCGACCGCGATCTGCCTGATATCGAGCATTACCGCTGGTTTCGAGTCATCGTGGTTCTCGAAGGAGAATATTCGGAAGCTTGGCAGGACAAGGTGAGCCGTTGGCTCGTCGATGGCGGTTGCCTTTACATGATGGCTTGGGGGCCGAACTGCAGCTC
>JALYQH010000078.1 GCA_030855945.1 Pseudomonadota bacterium
ACGAAGACTTGACCTTCGAGAGCACCACCGCGGTACTCGAGGCGCTGGCCCGCGGCGACACTCCGACGCCGGGCCCACAGGTCGAGCGCCAGACCAGCGCGCCCGTCGGCGGCCCGACCACCTTGCCCGAGATGGTCACCGACAATCACGATTACCGGGGGCAGTGGGGCTGATGGCCGGGCAAGCGGGCATACTCGACGATCCGGAGGTCCGGGCGCGCTGGGCGGCCTTTGCGTGGACCGACGCTAACGCGAAGACGGCGGCGATGTTCGTCGCGCGATATCCCGAGGGCCGGCAGCAGTCGGCGGTGATCCCGCTGCTCGATCTCGCCCAGCGCCAGGTCGGCGCGGAGACGATTACGCAGGGCTGGCTGCCGCTGCCGGTGATGGAGTTCGTCGCGGCCGAGCTCGGCATGCCGGTGATCCGCGTGCTCGAGGTCGCGACATTCTACACCATGTTCAACCTGGCGCCGGTCGGCCGTTTCCATGTCCAGGTGTGCGGGACGACGCCGTGCCTGCTGCGCGGGTCGGACGACGTGCTCGCCGCCTGCTACGAGCGCGGCCTTATGAAAGGCCACACCACTAACGACGGCCTGTTCACCCTGACCGAGGTCGAGTGCCTCGGCGCCTGCGCCAACGCGCCGATGGCCCAGATCAACGACCACAATTTCGAGGATCTGACCGCCGCCAGCATGGGCGCGGTGCTAGATGCGCTGGCGGCGGGGCAGCGGCCGAAGATCGGACCGCAGATCGAGCGGCAGACGAGTGCGCCCGAAGGAGGCCCGACCACGCTCAAGAAAATGGCCGAGCGCAATTACGATTACCGGGGGCAGTGGTGATGGGCTTGCCACACCTAACTTCGTTCGTCCCGAGCGTAGTCGAGGGGCGCGATAAGACCGAAGTGCAACGCACCTCGACTTCGCTCGGCACGAACGGGCTTTTTCGGAAGACTTCCCGATGAGCATCGTTGCCATCATTATCGCGGTGATTGCCGCCTTTCTCGTGTTCCGCTTCGTCACCGGGATGATCAAGTTCGTCGTGCTCGGGCTGATCGTACTCGCCGCTTTCTATTTCCTGAGCGGGGGGCTTGGCGGATGACCGGGATTACCTCGCTCTCCGACAAGGACCGCATCTTCACCAACCTCTACGGCTTTCAGTCGCCCGACCTGAAGGCGGCGCAGGCGCGTGGGGATTGGGACGGCACCGCCAACCTGATGAAGCAAGGCGAGGATGCGATCATCGAGGTGATCAAGGCGTCGGGACTTCGCGGACGCGGCGGGGCGGGCTTCCCGACGGGGATGAAGTGGAGCTTCATGCCCAAGGCGCCGACCCCAGGCCGCCCCAATTTCCTGGTGATCAACGCCGATGAGAGCGAGCCGGGGAGCTGCAAGGACCGCGAAATTCTGCGCCACGACCCGCACAAATTGGTCGAGGGCGCGCTGATCGCCGGCTTCGCGATGCGCGCGCGCGCCGGGTACATTTACGTGCGTGGCGAGTTCATCGTCGAGACCGAGGCGCTGCGCAAAGCCGTCGCGGAGGCTTATGGTGCGGGGCTGCTCGGCAAGAATGCGGCGGGGTCGGGCCACGACTTCGACCTGTTCGTGCATCGCGGCGCGGGCGCTTACATCTGCGGCGAAGAGACTGCGATGCTCGAGAGCCTCGAAGGCAAGAAGGGCATGCCGCGCCTGAAACCCCCGTTCCCGGCCGGCGCTGGGCTCTATGGCTGCCCCACCACGGTCAACAATGTCGAATCGATCGCGGTCGTGCCTACGATCCTCCGCCGCGGCGCCGAATGGTTCAAATCGTTCGGCCGCGAGAATAATGCCGGGACCAAGCTGTTCCAGCTGTCGGGCCACATCAATACCCCGTGCGTGGTCGAGGAGGCGATGAGCATCAGTTTCCGCGAGCTGATCGACAAGCATGGCGGCGGCATTCGCGGCGGGTGGGACAACCTCCTCGCGGTGATCCCCGGCGGATCGTCGGTGCCGCTGGTTCCGGCGGAGCAGATCATCGACGCGCCGATGGATTTCGACGGGCTGAAAGCGCTCGGCTCGGGGCTTGGTACGGCGGCGGTGATCGTCATGGACAAATCGACCGACATCGTCCGCGCGATCAGCCGCATTAGTTACTTCTACAAGCATGAAAGTTGCGGCCAGTGCACCCCGTGCCGCGAGGGTACCGGCTGGATGTGGCGGACGATGGAGCGGCTGCGCGAGGGCGACGCCGACGTCGGCACGATCGACCGGCTGCTCGACGTCACCAAGCAGATCGAAGGCCACACCATCTGCGCGCTCGGCGACGCGGCGGCTTGGCCGATCCAGGGCCTGATCAAGCATTTCCGCCCGGAGCTGGAGCGGCGCATTGCCGAGCGCGGCGCGATGCAGGAGGCGGCGGAATGATCGGTGGGGCAATCGTGATGCTGGTCACGGCCGCGGCTTTCCAAGTGAGCGAGCGATCCGTCGAACCCGGTCCGGGTCTTGGCCGTCAGGCCGGAAATCCGAGTCAGGTGACCGCTTACGCCAAGGCCGAGACGCGCCGCGCCCACGTCCTGTTCGGCGAATGCGTCGTTAAACGTTATCCGAAGCGAGCTGCCGAGTATCTGCTCCAGCCTTACGTGAATCTCGCTGATCGGAATCGGCAGCTCGACAGGATGGACCTGGGCGATTGCCTGACAAATGTCGTCGACGGCTTTTCCGACATTGCCATGACGCTTCCTGGCGACACGTTGCGTTACGCGCTAGCGCCGCCGCTTGTTCGAGCAAGTTTTGGCTTCGCGCCGGTGCGTGATTTCAAGGGCGTTCCGCCGCTCAGGCACGCAGTCTATAATGAGGCAGATTTCAACCTCGACAATCCGGCCAGCGCCAAGGCCCGTAAAGAATTCGAAGAAGCAAAAGCCCTACAGCGAGGCGCAACCTTTCTATCGAGGTTCGGCGAATGCGTCGTCCGGACCGATCCGGCCAACAGCTTTGCTCTGACGATGGCGGTGCCGGAGAGCGTTGAGGACAAGGCGCGGATGGCCGCGCTCGTGCCCGTGCTGGCGAGTTGCCTTGGTCCAGGTCAACAACTGGCGTTCGAACGGTCGCTGCTTCGCGGGACCATCGCCAATAATTATTTCAGGTTGGCGACTGCGGCACGAACCGTCCGTGCGACACCCGGAGCTACCCGCTGATGCCTAAAGTCACTGTCGACGGCGTCGAGATTGAGGTTCCGCAGGGGGCGACCGTGCTCCAGGCGTGCGAGCTGGCGGGGAAGGAGATTCCGCGCTTTTGCTATCACGAGCGGCTGAGCATCGCCGGCAATTGCCGGATGTGCCTGGTCGAGGT
>JALYQH010000097.1 GCA_030855945.1 Pseudomonadota bacterium
ACTTCGTGGCGCAGCCAGCTTTCCCACAGGAGCAGGAGGCCGGGGCGCGGCTCGATCGAATTGAAGCTACGCAATTCCTCGGGTGCATCGCCCCGGCGCGGTGGGGCAGCCATCATCAGGCCCAGCCGCGGGTCCTCGAAGCGGATCGCGCCAGCGCCGGCGGGCGCTTCAATGTAGAAGGTGCCGCTGATAATCGAATGCGGGTGGATGTGCGCGCTGTGATGGCCGCCGGCCTTCAAGAGATTGACCCACAGGCTGTCGAGCCGCGGCTTGCGGCCGAGGTCGAATGCGAGATCGTCGGCGAAAGCGGCGGCGTGGCGGACGAGCAGCTTTGCAAGGTCGGCGAACGCGGGGTCGCGGCGTGGCAGGTCGTCGAGCGAGGCGTAGCTGGTATAGCCCTTATAACCGTTGTCGCGGCTCCAGCGGCGGCCTGCGCCGTCGTCGGCGGCGAGGGTGCGGACGCTATGGGCCAACTCGTCGAACAGTCCCTGATCGTCGATGTTGGCCTCATAAAGGCGCGTGGCGAACAGCGAACGGATGGCTGAAGTGGACAGCAGTTTTTCCTCGGAGCCGGCAGGCGAATGTTTGCCTTCGTCAGTGCTAGTCGGGGGGCGGATGCCGTTCAAGGCGAAGCGCGTCCAGCGCTCAGTCTTCGGCTGCCGGTCGAGTCCTCAGCGCAACTTCGCTCATGAAGCGTGGGTCATTACGTTCGGCCAGCCATGGCGCCTCGGCGGAAACTGCCCCTAGCAGCTCGGCAAGGTCATCGATTTCGCGCTTGGCATAATTGCCGAGGACGTAGGACGTCACTCGGTCCTTGTGTCCGGGATGACCGATGCCGATGCGCACACGGCGGAAATCCGGACCGAGCGCTGCGTCGATCGAGCGCAGGCCGTTATGCCCCGCGGTGCCGCCGCCGACTTTAACCTTCAGCTTGAACGGGGCGAGGTCGAGCTCGTCGTGGAAGGCGGTGAGCGCGTCGAGCTCGAGTTTGTAGAACCGAAGCGCCTGCTGAACCGCATCGCCGCTGTCGTTCATATAGGTCATCGGCTTAAGCAGCAGCAGCCGGTGCGGCCCGATGCGGCCCTCGCTTGCGAGGCTGCGAAATTTCTTCTGCCACGGGCCGAAGCCGTGAATCTCGGCGATGGCGTCGACCGCCATAAAGCCGACGTTGTGGCGGTGCATCGCATATTGCGTGCCTGGATTGCCGAGGCCTGCCCAGATTTGCATGTCGCCTCCGGTATCAGGTCGCCCGCAAAACAAAAGCCGTTCGCCCTGAGCCTGTCGAAGGGCTGTCCTGCATCCTTGCTAAAAAGTGCAGTCCTTCGACAAGCTCAGGACGAACGGTCCCGTGTGATGCCTTAAGCTTCCTTGGCGCCTTCGCCTTCGGCCGCCGCTTCGCCCTCGCCGGCCTCATCCTCGCCGACGGTGGGTACTTCGCCCGCCTCGGTCTCGGCATCGCCAGCCTCGGACTTCATCGCCGACGGCGCGACGATGGTGGCGACGGTGAAGTCGCGGTCGTCGATCGCCGACTTCGATCCCTTAGGCAGCTTGACCTGCGAAATGTGGATCGCATCGCCAATGTCGAGCCCGTCGAGCGAGATGTCGATCTGCTCGGGGATTTCGGCCGCGTCGCAGATGAGCTCCAGATCGTGGCGCACGACGTTGAGCACGCCTCCGCGCTTGATGCCCGGCGACGTCTCTTCGTCGGTAAAGTTGACCGGCACGTTGACGTGAACCTGGCTATGCTCGCCGATGCGCAGGAAATCGACGTGGATCGGCCGGCTCGACACAGGGTGGAACTGGACGTCCTTGGGCAGCGTGCGGTGCGGCGTGCCGCCGGCATCGACCATGATCACGCTGTTCATGAAATGCCCTTTCTACAGCATCTTGGTGAGGAGCTTCTCCTCGACATGCACCGAAAGCGGTTCTTTCTTGTCGCCGTAGATCACGGCAGGCACCCGGCCATTGCGGCGCAGTTCACGGGAGGCTCCCTTGCCAGCCCGTTCGCGCGCTTCGGCGGGCAGCGTCAGCTGTTCGCTCATTTCGCTTATTCCTCTAAAAAATGCCCCGCCACGCCTCCAGGGATGACCATGGGTGGGCAAGCGCGCGCCTATACGGGCGCATGCTATGAAGCGCAAGGATGGCGTACTAATCGAAGACCGCGCCTCAGCCGATGCGGCGGGCGAAAATGCCTTTCGACGACAGCCAGTTCTGGACGCTGTGCTTGCCCGACAAATGGCCCGATCCGACCGCGACGAACACCGTGCCCGGATAGTCGAGCCGGCTGGCGATCCAGGTCGCGTAGCGCTGGTTGCGGTCGGCGATCAGGATGCGGTAGGCGGCCGGCGCCTTGGCTTCGAAGCCGGCGAGCATCGAGGTGAAGGCAGCGGTGTCGCCGCTTTTCCACGCCGCGAGCAGTTCCCCGGTCGTAACCGGAGCGGCGCGCGCTTGAGCAGATGGCGGTCGGATCGGCGCG
Organism: Pseudomonadota bacterium; assembly: GCA_030855945.1. Taxonomy (GTDB): domain Bacteria; phylum Pseudomonadota; class Alphaproteobacteria; order Sphingomonadales; family Sphingomonadaceae; genus Sphingomicrobium. Next base: position 2,477 of record JALYQH010000097.1, read on the forward strand.
GGCGCGGCGGAAATGCGGGCGAACTGCCTTAGCTGATCTTCGAACCGCTCGAGCCCCGCGAGCGGTTTGCCCTGGTCGCTCGCAGCGCGCTTGAGCACCGCGTCGGCGCCAAGCTCGACCGACAATCCTGCGGCCTTGCTGCGCGCGACAACTTCTGTGGTCGAGGCAAAGAAACCACCCGGCCGGGCGCGAGGCCCGACGACTTCGCGGCCGATGGCGCGAATTTGCGCCGGATCGTCCGGGACGATCGTCTCCAGCACCAGTTCGGTCGAGCGGTCGAACGCCGCCCGCACCGAGCGGTCGAACCAGCGCGTGCGCTCATCGAGGGTGTGGAAGGTGCCGAACAGATAGATGGTGGTGTCCCCGTCGCGCACTTCCCACAAGGCCGGCGTGGCCTGCTTCGCAGGGGCGACGAGGAAGCTCGGAGAGTCGTGGAAGGAGGGGGCGGCGGCGGCCGGCGCGGTGGCTGCGGCGATCAGTCCGAGCGCAACCAGCGCTCGTCTGGCGAAGCAGCCAATTGCGAGCGCCCGGCGCCCGCGCCTAAACCCTTGATTCATAACCTGCGACCCCCGCCGGTGAGTAAGCGGTCAAGATGAACGCAAATGGTTAACGGTCAACCGAAAACGGCGGCGGGTGTCACGAAAATGCGACGAAACGAGGGGGCTGGCGCTACTGGACGCGTGTGACCTTGTGGCCCTGACGCTTGAGCAGGCCGACCACCGAGCGGTCGCCGGCGAGGTGGCCCGCGCCGACCGCCATGAACACCGTGCCCGGACGATCAAGGCGGTCGTTGATCCAGGCCACCCAGCGCGCGTCGCGATCGGTGAACATCACTTTGTAGAGCCCGGGGCTCTCGGCATCGCTCTTCTGAATCATCTTGGCCACCGCGGCAGCGTCGCCGCGGTTCCACGCGCCCAGCATCCCCGTAATCTCTCTGCCCATCGATTCTTGCTGAGTGAGCGCGGATTCGAGCAGCTTGATCTGCTCCGCCTCGGGCAGCGAATCGAGCATCGCGAGTTGCTGGTCGACGGTTTCGACCGCGCTCAGCCGCTTGGCGGTGCCGGCCACGGCCTTCTTGATCACCGCTTCCGAGCCATGCTCGGAGCCCAGCCCGAGCTTTCCGAATTCGAGCGTGGCGAGCGTCAGCGAGGCGAAAAAGGGTTTGAACTGATCGAGGGCATTGGCCGGCATCTTGTGCTTGGCAAGAACTGCCGCCAGGGCCTTTCGGCCGCTTGGCGACAGCTTCGAGGTGAGCGTCCTGCCCGACGTATCGAACGCATGTTTCATCAGCGCGGGGCGGAGGGCGGCGGGATCGTCGGGCGTGATGATCTCAAGCACCACATCCTGCGACGCGTCGAATGCCTGGCGGACCTCGTCGTTGAACCAGTCGTGCTTGCCGTCGAGTGCGTGGAACGTGCCGAACAGATAGATGGTGGTGTCGGCATCCCCGACCATCCACATCGCCGGCTCGGCGTCTGGCAGGGCCGGGGTCGCGGCGGCGGCTGGGGCGGCGCCGAACAGCAAGGCGGCGGCGAATGTTTTGAGGAAACGCATGGGTGACTCCTGGGCTAAGGATTATTAGCGGAACTTGAACCAGGCCCAGACCGCGGCCTGGACGACGAAGGAAATGAGCACGATCGAGAACGCCGCGGCGAAATCGAGCGGCGGGACAATTCCGCCGCGGCTGAGCATCCACCATGCGGGCATGGCGAGGGAGACGAAATAATAAGCGATCTGCGATCCCCACAGATAGGCGCGCTCCTCATGATCGTCGATCGCGCGGTGATAGAGCCACATGGCAAGGGCTAGCAGGACGACGAACAGAGCAGCTCCGATCGCAGCGCCGAGCGGGCCGATCGATGCGGTGCCGAACAACCGGTCTATGTCGCGCCCGGGCAGGTCAATCAGTCCGAACATCACCAGCCCCATGCCGATCGGAAGGCCGAGCGCCCCGATCCACATCATCATCCTCCAGTAGCGGCGGTCGAACGCGGTCATCCCGGCGAACGGCCCGCCGCTCAGTTGGGCGCGGAGCAGTTGCACGACTGCGATGGAGAGGACTGCGCCGATGGCGGCCGCGAGCCAGCCGAGCGGCGAGCGCGGGAGCACATGGCCATGCCCGATCGAGGCGCCGAAGAAGCCGACCCAGAAGCCGATCATGAACAGCGCGAAGGTGATCGTCGCGACCAGCGTCACGCCGCGCGCGGCCGGGTTCATCCGCGAAAATCGCTCGTGCAAGCTGCTCACCATATCCCTACTCCACCCCATCATTGAAAATCTGCTCGATCGACTGTCCGAACAGCCGCGCGATCTTGAACGCCAGCGGCAGCGACGGATCATATTTTCCGGTCTCGACCGCGTTTACTGCCTGGCGCGACACGTCGAGGTGCCCGGCAAGCTCCGCCTGGCTCCACCCGCGCTCGGCGCGAAGTATGCGCAACCGATTCTCCACCGTCAGCCGACCCTTACTTTATGTCAATAAGACCTTACATAGCGAGTCGCGCTGCAGTGTCAACAACACCTTACATCGGGGCGCGCTTCTTGACCGCGCTCGGCCGCGCCCTCTAGGGCCGCTGTCGTGGCCGGCGCTTTGTCTTTCCAGGACCTGATCCTGACGCTTCACCGCTACTGGGGGGATCGCGGCTGCGTCATCCTCCAGCCCTATGACATGGAAATGGGGGCGGGGACCTTTCACCCGGCAACGGTGCTGCGGGCGCTCGGTCCCGACCCGTGGAATTGCGCCTATGTCCAGCCGTGCCGCCGCCCGACCGACGGACGCTATGGCGAAAATCCCAACCGGCTCGGGGCCTATTATCAATATCAGGTGATGCTCAAGCCGAGCCCGCCCGATTTGCAGATGCTGTATCTCGGCTCATTGGACGCGATCGGGATTGACCCGCTCAAGCATGACATCCGCTTCGTCGAGGATGATTGGGAGAGCCCGACCTTGGGCGCGTGGGGCCTTGGCTGGGAGGTGTGGTGCGACGGCATGGAAGTGACGCAAT
>JALYQH010000046.1 GCA_030855945.1 Pseudomonadota bacterium
ACCGCGACGAGGTCATCTCCTACGTCCAACGCAAGTATGGCCGCGACCGGGTTGCTCAGATCATCACCTTTGGACGGCTGAAGGCGCGGGCGGTGCTCAAGGACACCGGCCGGGTGTTACAGATGAGCTACGGCCAGGTCGACCGGCTCGCCAAGCTGATCCCCAACCACCCGACCGATCCCTGGACCCTCGAGCGGTCGCTAAACGGAGTCAGCGAATTCGCCGCCGAGTATAAAAGCGACGCCGACGTCCGGCGCCTGATCGACTTGGCGATGAAGCTCGAAGGTCTGCCTCGCCACGCATCCACCCACGCCGCCGGCGTGGTCATCGGCGATCGCCGGCTGGACGAGCTGGTCCCGCTCTACCGAGATCCGCGCTCGGACATGCCGGTCACCCAGTTCGACATGAAATATGTCGAGGCCGCGGGCCTGGTGAAGTTCGACTTTCTCGGCCTAAAGACCTTGTCGGTCCTCAGGCAGGCCCAGCGGCTGCTCGAGAATCAGGGGGTGAAGGTCGACCTGGCTGCGCTGCCCTGGGACGATCTTGCCGTCTACGAGCTCCTCCAGCGAAGCGACACGGTCGGCGTATTTCAGCTGGAATCGGAAGGCATGCGGCGAACCCTTTCCGCGGTTCGGCCGACCGGATTCGGCGACATCATCGCGCTCGTGTCGCTTTACCGGCCCGGCCCGATGGACAACATCCCGATGTTCGGCGACCGCAAGAACGGCCGCGCCGAACTAGCCTACCCGCACCCGATGCTCGAGGAGGTGCTCAAGGAAACCTACGGCATCTTTGTCTACCAGGAGCAGGTGATGGAGGCGGCCAAGGTGCTCGCCGGCTACAATTTGGGCGAAGCGGACCTGCTTCGCCGAGCGATGGGCAAGAAGATCCAGAGCGAGATGGACGCCCAGCGCGCCGGCTTCATCGAAGGCTGCGCCGCGAACGCAATCTCGCCCGGGAAAGCCAACGAGCTGTTCGACTTGATCGACAAGTTCGCAGGTTACGGCTTCAACAAGAGCCACGCGGCGGGCTATGCGCTGATCGCCTATCAAACCGCCTGGCTAAAGGCGCACCACCGCCCCGAATTCTACGCGGCATCGATGAGCTTCGACATGGCGCAGACCGACAAGCTCGCTCTGTTCGTCAAAGACATCCGACGCGCGGGGGTCGAGTGTCTGCCACCGTCCATCAACGCCAGTGGCGCCGCATTCACCGTCGAGGACGAGGGCGTCCGCTATGCGCGCGGCGCGCTCAAAGGCGTTGGCGAGAAGGCGATGGAGGCGCTGGTCGCGGAACGAGAGGCGCACGGGCCCTTTACCAGCCTCGAGGATTTCGCCGCGCGCATCGATCCGCGGCTGCTCAACCGCCGCCAGCTTGAGAGCCTGGCCGCCGCCGGGGCGTTCGAACCAATCGTCGCGGATCGTCCTGCGCTGTATGCGGCCGCCGAGACAATCCTGGCGCATGCCGCGAGTGCGGTCGAGCAGCGCGTAAGCGGGCAGGGCGGCCTGTTCGGCGGGCCGTCGGACAGTGCGGTTGCGCCGATCCGCCTGCCGCGCGACGCAAGCTGGACCCTCGCGCAGCGAATGACGGCGGAGCACGACGCCTTCGGCTTCTATTTCTCGGCCCACCCGGTCGATGCGCAGAAGCACCTGCTCGCGGCGCACAACGTCCGCACCTTTGCAGATATCACCGCTGCACCATTGAACGGAGAGGGCCGCTCCACTGCGGCCATGGCCGCTCTTGTTGAAGAAGCGCGCTGGCGCACCTCCGCCAAGGGCCGCCGCTACCTGATGGCGACGATGAGCGACTCCTCCGGGCAGTTCGTTGCCACCGCTTTCGACGACGAGCCTTGCAGCGAGCTTGAAGCCGCCGCCCGTTCAGGGGGGGGCGGGCTGATGACCGTCGAGATCGACCGGCGCGCTGGCGACGATGTGCCGCGAGTTACGGTCAAGCGTTTCCAGCCGCTCGATGCGCTCGCCAAGCGCACTCGGCTACAGATGATCGTGCAGGTGCCGGCTGAACGCCAGGTCGCGCTGATTGCCGTCGAGCTCGAACAAGCGCGCGGAGGAACCGGTGCAGTGCGCCTACTCGTGCCTCTCGCCGGACTCGGTGAGGCAACATTGCTGCTCGGGCGCGACTTCGACCTCGACGGCGAGATCGCTGCGCGCATCGAACGGATCACCGGCGAGGGGAGCGTCGACCTCTCGGTCCAGGAGCCACCGAAGCTCGCCCTCGTCGGTTAGTCCGCGCTCGCGCGCGGCCAGGAGTTACGCCATCCAGAAGCCGTCGCGATTCACCATAGTGGTGATCCGCGCGTTCTGCTCTTCGCTCAGGTC
>JALYQH010000199.1 GCA_030855945.1 Pseudomonadota bacterium
ATCGCCCTCGAAGTCCAGCGAAGCAGCTTCGAGAAACGCCTCGCAACGCGCTACCTCGACCGCAGCGCGACCAGCATCGACGAAGCGTTGGAGATTATCCGGAACGCCACCGAACCCACATCAGTGGGCCTGCTCGGCAACGCCGCCGAAATCCTCCCCGAAATGGTCGCGCGGGGCATCCATCCCGACGCGGTCACCGACCAGACCAGTGCCCACGACCCCGCCAACGGCTATTGTCCCGCCGACTGGAGCGTCGCCAAGTGGATCGAAATGCGCGAGCGCGATCCTGCCGCCGTTGCCACCGCCGCGCGCCATTCGATGGCGCAGCATGTCGAAGCCATGCTCGCCTTCCAGAAAATGGGCATCCCCACCTTCGATTACGGCAACAACATCCGCCAGGAAGCTTATGACACCGGCGTCACCCACGCCTTCGACTTCCCCGGCTTCGTCCCCGCTTACGTCCGCCCGCTCTTCTGCCGCGGCATCGGGCCGTTCCGCTGGGTCGCGCTCAGCGGCGATCCCGAAGACATTTACCGTACCGACCAGCGCGTCAAGGAACTGATCCCCGACGACGCCCACCTCCACCGCTGGCTCGACATGGCGCGCGAACGGATCGCCTTCCAGGGCCTTCCCGCGCGCATCTGCTGGGTCGGCCTCGGACAGCGCCACCGCTTGGGCCTCGCCTTCAACGAGATGGTGCGCAATGGCGAGGTCTCCGCCCCGATCGTCATCGGCCGCGACCATCTCGACTCGGGTTCGGTCGCATCGCCCAACCGCGAGACCGAGGCGATGAAGGACGGCAGCGACGCGGTCAGCGACTGGCCGCTGCTCAACGCCCTGCTCAACACCGCCTCGGGCGCGACCTGGGTCTCGCTCCATCACGGCGGCGGGGTCGGCATGGGCTATTCGCAGCATAGCGGCATGGTCATCGTCGCCGACGGCACCGACGATGCCGCGCGGCGGCTCGATCGCGTGCTGTGGAACGACCCGGCCACGGGGGTGATGCGGCACGCCGATGCGGGCTATGCCGAGGCGGTCGGGTGCGCCCGCGAACAAGGGCTGGATTTACCCATGATCGTCTGATTTCAGAAACTCCTGTCCTACAGCCCGGCGATCATGTCATGAGCGACACGGCTCTTTTTCTGCCGATGTGACGACCGCGGGCGGCATGCGTGATCGGGGATGAAAACGAGCTCGTCACTGCGACCATTGGGACTATTCGGCGGGGCGTCACCATAACGATTAGAGTGATTTCATGCTGACTTTGAACCCTGGAAACGTCGCCCTCGACCAACTTCGCGATCTGTGGAGCGGCGCCCCGGCGCGCCTGTCTGATTCCGCCCTCGCTTGTATCGACGCCGCAGCTGCCTCGGTCGGTCGGATCGTCGCCGGCGGCAAGACTGTTTACGGCATCAACACCGGCTTCGGCCTGCTCGCCCAGACCCGAATCCCCGCTGACCGCCTCGCCGACCTTCAGCGCAACCTCATCCTGTCGCACAGCTGCGGGCTCGGCGACTCGCTCCCCCGCCACGTCACCCGGTTGATGATCGTTTTGAAGCTAATCGGCCTCGGCCGCGGCCATTCCGGGGTTCGCCGTGAAGTGATCGACGCGCTGCAATCTTTGCTCGACGCCGACGCCATGCCGGTCATCCCGAGCCAGGGCAGCGTCGGTGCCTCGGGCGATCTTGCGCCGCTCGCGCACATGGTCGCTGCGTTGATGGGCGAGGGCCGCATCGATCTCGCCGGAACCGTCCTTCCCGCCGCCGCCGCGCTGCGGCAGCTCGGCCGCGACCCGCTCATCCTTGCGCCCAAGGAGGGGCTCGCGCTGATCAACGGCACCCAGGCCTCGACGGCGATCGCGCTCGACGCTTTGTTCCTCGGTGAGCGCCTGTTCGCCGCCGCGATCTGCGCCGGCGCCCTCTCGGTCGATGCATTGAAGGGCAGCGTCGCCCCGTTCGACCCGCGCATTCACGAGCTCCGCGGCCAGCCCGGCCAGATCGCGGTCGCCGCCGGGCTTCGCGCCTTGCTCGACGGCAGCGAGATCGCCACCAGCCACCACGATTGCGACCGCGTCCAGGATCCCTATAGCTTCCGCTGCCAGCCGCAGGTGATGGGCGCATCGCTCGACCTCCTGACCAATGCCGCGCGGACGCTGACGATCGAGGCCAATGCCGTCACCGACAACCCGATCCTCTTTCCTGATAGCGACGAAGTCATTTCGGGCGGCAATTTCCACGCGCAGCCGGTAGCCTTCGCCGCGGACATTATTGCCATGGCTTTGTGCGAGGTCGGCTCGATTTCGGAACGGCGGACCGCGGTTTTGGTCGATCCCAAGATGAGCGCGCTCCCCGCCTTCCTGACCGACGACGGCGGGGTCAATTCTGGGCTGATGATCCCGCAGGTCACCGCCGCCGCCTTGGTCAGCGAGAATAAGGGACTGGCATTCCCCGCCAGCGTCGACTCGATCCCGACCTCGGCGGGCCAGGAGGATCATGTCAGCATGGCCCCGATCGCGGCCCGCAAGGCTGCGGCCATCGCGCGCAACGCGGCGGGCGTGATCGCGGTCGAGCTGATCGCGGCCGCGCAAGGGGTCGATTATCACCTGCCGCTCAAGACCAGCGGCAAGCTGCAGGCCGTCCATGCCAAGGTGCGCGCGATCAGCGCTCACCTAATAAGCGACCGCTATTGGGCCGATGAAATGGCGGCCCTGCAAGGCGCGGTGATGACGGGGGAGATAGGCTCGGCGGAGTGGCTACGCTGAGAGCAGCGGCCTAATTCACCCGCGTCCAGCGCTGTTCCTTGCAAATCATTCCGGCGATCGCGCAGCCCTTGACGAGCAAGGTGTTGTTTCCGGTGCGGCGGATCGTCCCGGTGGCGTGGATGCCGCGCTTGGGCAGCAGCACCTTGCCCTTGTAGCCGCCATCGCCGTCGGGGGTGAAGCCGCTCATCAGCCGCGTCCCGACCAGATTGGCGGTTCCGCCCTTGCGCGCGTCGGCCTTGGCCTTGGCCGACGCCCAGGCAACCTCGCCGCAATAAGCGCGGCCGCAACGCGCAACCTCGACGATCACGCTGTCCTTGGGGTTCTGCCAACGGCCTTCGATCGGCGCGGCATGGGCCGCGGAAGCGACGGGAAGCAGTGCGAGACTGAGAAGAATCCGTTTCATGGCCGCTACTTAACCTGCCTTTGTGGCAACAATGGTGCGGCCAGATTGCTCGCCGATGAACGGGTTGCGGACATTCGGTTCGCGGGATGAAGCGACCGCGGCCTACTCGAACTCGACGATGACCTGGTCGACGCTGAGGCTTTCGCCGACGCCGGCCGGGACCGCCTTGACCGTCGCCGCCTTCGCCGCGCGCAGGATATTCTCCATCTTCATCGCCTCGACCACCGCGATCGGCTGGCCGGCCTCGACCTTGTCGCCGGCCTCGACCTCCAATCGGGTCAACAGTCCCGGCATCGGCGCGAGCAGAAAGCGCGAGAGGTCGGGCGGCACTTTCTCTATCATGTGGCGGGTCAGCTCGGCGACATGGCGCGGCATTACCGACACTCTGTGCGCCGCGCCGCGCGTGGTCAGCAGCCAGTCGCGGCCCGCGCGGGCGACCTGCACGACCCGCCGCCGCTCATCCATATGGAGTACCAGCAATTTCTGGCCCGGCGCCCAGTCGCCGATCACGTCCATTTCATCGCGGTCATCGACTTTGACCAGCGTTCCGCCGTCATAGGGATCGACCGATACAATGAAGTCGCGCTTGGCGATGCGCACCACTTGCTCGTTCTCGGGAAACTCGGGCTCGCCCAATTGGCCGTCGATCAGCGCAGCGCGCGTTGCCTGGGTCAGCGCAACCAGCGCCCCGATCGCGGCGAGGTCGCACAATAGGTCTTCGTCGGCCGGCGCGCCGTGGAAGCCGTCGGGATATTCCTCGGCGATGAAGCCGGTGGTGAGCTTGCCGGCGCGGAAGCGCGGGTGCTGCAACAATGCCGAGAGGAAGTCGATATTATCGGACAGGCCATTGATCTGGAACGCGTCGAGCGCCTCCACCTGCGCATCGATCGCCGCTTCGCGCGTCGGCGCCCATGTGATCAACTTAGCGATCATCGGGTCGTAAAACATGCTGACTTCGCCGCCCTCGATCACGCCGTCGTCGACGCGGGTGCGGGGGGAAGTGCCAACGGGGGTAGTTTCCGCGGGCGGACGATACGTAGTGAGCCTTCCTGTCGATGGCAAAAACCCGCGATACGGATCCTCGGCGTAAACCCGGCTCTCGATCGCCCAGCCGTCCATCCGCACATCGTCCTGGCCGAACGATAATTTTTCCCCCGCTGCCACCCGGATCATCTGCTCGACCAGGTCGAGCCCGGTCACTTCCTCGGTCACCGGATGCTCGACCTGCAGCCGCGTGTTCATTTCGAGGAAATAGAAGGAGCGATCCGCCGCGACGATCAGCTCGACCGTCCCTGCGCTATGATATCCCACCGCCGCCGCAAGCGCGACCGCCTGCTCGCCCATCGCTTTGCGCATCTCCGGGGTCACGAACGGCGACGGGGCTTCCTCGATCACTTTCTGGTGGCGGCGCTGGATCGAGCATTCGCGCTCGCCAAGATAGACGATATTGCCGTGCTGGTCGCCGAGCAGCTGGATCTCGATGTGGCGCGGGTCTTCGATGAATTTCTCGATGAACACGCGGTCGTCGCCGAATGAGCTGAGCCCCTCGCGCTTGGTCGCCTCGAACCCTTCGCGGACGTCCTTTTCGGAATAGGCAAGCCGCATCCCCTTACCGCCGCCGCCAGCTGAAGCCTTCATCATCACCGGATAGCCAATCTCCCCGGCGATCCGCACCGCCTCGTCGGTATCGGCAATCTCGCCGAGATACCCCGGCACGACCGACACCCCGGCCGCCTTGGCGAGCTTCTTCGATTCGATCTTGTCGCCCATCGCCGCGATCGCGTTCGCCGGCGGCCCGATGAAGGCAATCCCCGCGGCGGCGAGCGCCTCGACGAAGCTCGCGCGCTCGGACAAAAAGCCATAACCCGGATGCACCGCTTCGGCGCCCGTCGCCTTGCACGCGTCGATGATCAGCTCGGCCTTGAGATAGCTCTCCGCCGCGGCCGCGGGCCCGATCCGCACGCTCTCGTCGGCCATCCTCACATGCGGCGCTCGCGCATCCGCGTCGGAATAAACCGCGACCGTCTCGATCCCCATCGACTTCGCGGTGCGGATCACGCGGCAGGCAATTTCCCCGCGGTTGGCGATCAGGATTTTCTTGAACACTAGCGCTTCTTCCGTTCTCGAGCGAGCAGCCAAAGACCAATGCACCAACCCGCAACGATCGCTACACCTTTCGGCAGACTGTCTTTTGCAATCTGACTGGCAGCGGCATCTGCGCAGTCAGCGCCATACAGTCCCGGGATGTTGCAATCGAACGCCGACGTCGAATAATCCACAACTGCGAGCAAGAGCCAGCCCGCCGCAAACAACGAGGCGATCATAAACGCGACGAAGAAAACCCGGTAGCGGCTCACTCCGCCGCCTCCCCCACCGGCGGCTTGTTATGCCCGAGCAACCGCAACACCTCGTCCGCCGCGTCGGCCAGATTGGTCCCCGGCCCGAAGATCGCCTGCACACCTGCCGCGCGCAACATCGCATAGTCCTGCGCCGGGATGACCCCGCCGGCGACGACCTTGATGTCCGCGCGGCCCATGTCTTTCAGCGCGTCGATCAGTTCGGGGATCAAGGTCTTGTGACCCGCAGCGAGCGAGGAGGCACCGACAACGTCGACCTCCTTTTCGACCGCCAGTTCGGCCGTCTCGCGCGGGGTCTGAAACAAGGGTCCCGCGATTACCTCGAACCCCAAATCGCCGAATGCCGAGGAGACCAAATTGGCGCCGCGGTCATGACCGTCCTGGCCCATCTTGGCTACGAGGATGCGGGGACTCCGGCCCATGCGCTGCGCGACCGCGACGGTCCCCGCGACCGCTTCGTCCCAGCGCTTGTCGTCGCGGGTTTTGCCATAGATGCCGCTAACTGGAGTAGGCGAGGTGGCGTAGCGCCCGAACGCGCGTTCGAGCGCATCGGATATTTCGCCGAGCGAGCAGCGAACGCGGGCGCACCCCACTGCCAGATGCAACAAGTTCCGCTCATGCTGAGGAGCGGCTGAGCCTGTCGAAGACGCATCTCGAAGCACCGGTCCATCTCCTTCGAGACTGGCCTTCGATACGCCCTTCGGGCTATTCAGTCCCTCCTCACGATGAGCGGGTGCCCGGTTACGGGCCGCTTCCGTCAGCGCATCCAGTGCCGCGCGAACCTTGGCCTCATTCCGTCCCGCCCGCATCGTCTCCAGCCGAGCAATTTGCCCCGCGCGCACCTTGGCATTGTCGACCTCGAGGATGTCGAGTTCCGCCTCCTCGGGAAGCCGGTAGCGGTTGACCCCGACGATCACCGTCTCGCCGACATCGACCTTGGCCGCCCGCGCCGCCGCCGCTTCCTCGATCCGCGCCTTGGGCAGACCTTCGGCGACCGCTTTTGTCATCCCGCCGTGCGCCTCGACCTCGTCGATCAGCGCCTGCGCTTTCTGCTCGAGTTCGCGGGTTAGCGCCTCGACATAATAGCTTCCGCCGAGCGGATCGGCGACCGCAGTCACCCCGCTTTCCTCGGCGAGTATCAGCTGCGTATTCCTCGCGATCCGCGCCGAGAAATCGGTCGGCAACGCCATCGCTTCGTCGAACGAATTGGTGTGCAGCGACTGCGTCCCGCCGAGCACTGCGGCGAGCGCCTCAATCGTAGTCCGAACGACATTATTATACGGGTCCTGCTCGGTCAGCGACACGCCGCTGGTCTGACAATGCGTGCGCAGCAGCTTCGATTTTTCCGACTTCGCCCCAAGGTCGCCCATGATCCGCGCCCACAAGGTCCGCGCCGCGCGCAGCTTGGCGACCTCCATGAACAGGTTCATGCCGATGCCGAAAAAGAAGGACAATCGCGGCGCGAACGCGTCCACGTCGAGCCCGCTGTTCTGCGCCACCCGCACATATTCCATCCCGTCGGCGAGCGTGTAGGCAAGCTCCTGTACCGCCGTCGCCCCGGCCTCGTGCATGTGATAGCCGCTGATCGAGATCGAGTTGAATTTGGGCATTTCGCGCGACGTGTAAGCGATGATGTCGGCAACGATCCGCATCGATGGTTCGGGCGGGTAGATATAGGTGTTGCGGACCGCGAATTCTTTCAGGATGTCGTTCTGGATCGTGCCCGAAAGCTGCGCCCGATCGACCCCCTGCTCCTCCCCCGCGACGATATAGAACGCCAGCACCGGAAGCACCGCGCCGTTCATCGTCATGCTGACCGACATCTCGCCCAAGGGGATACCGTCGAACAGCAATTTCATATCCTCGACGCTGTCGATCGCCACCCCCGCCTTGCCGACATCGCCCGTCACGCGCGGATGGTCGCTGTCGTAGCCACGGTGGGTGGCGAGATCGAACGCGACCGACACGCCATGCTGCCCCGCGGCAAGATTGCGGCGATAGAAAGCGTTCGATTCCTCGGCGGTCGAGAAACCGGCGTACTGGCGGATCGTCCACGGGCGGCCCGCGTACATCGTCGCATAAGGGCCGCGCGTGTAAGGCGAGATGCCGGGATAGCCACTGTCGATATGCGCGGCGTCGTCGCGGTCATAAAC
>JALYQH010000200.1 GCA_030855945.1 Pseudomonadota bacterium
TGCCAGCTGTCGTCGACCACCTCTCCCCGGGGTTTGACCCCGGCGATGACGAGCCGCTCGGCCGCGCGAGTCAGCCCGACGTAGAGCAAGCGCCAATGTTCCTCGAGGTCGGCCGCCTTGGCGGCGCGGTCGAGCGCGGCATAGGGTTCGACCAGTTCCTCGGCGCGCGGGCGAAGCAGCGGCACCGCGCGGCGATCGGCTCCAATCGGCAGGGCGATCGACAGCGGACGCCGCCCGACCCGCGCCGGGTCATGGGTCGCGTCGGCGAGGATCACGAGCGGCGCTTCGAGCCCCTTGGCGCCGTGCACGGTCATCACCCGTACCGCATTGCCGGCGCTTGCTGGGTCGCGCTTGACCTCGACCTCGCCGCGCGTGAACCAGTCGAGAAAGCGGTCGAGCGAAGCGCCTTCCTGTTTTTCGAATTCGAGCGCGCTGGCGACCAGCTCCTCGATCGGGTCGCGCGCGGCCTGCCCAAGCCGTTCGAGCAGCTTGCGACGCGCGTCCGCCGGTCCCGACAGCAGGGCTTCGAGGAACCGCGCCGGGGTGACGTAATCGGCGCGGCCGAGCAGATCGGCGAGGGTGGTGAAGGCGGGTGCGAAGCGCGGGTCTTCCCGCCGGGACTGCAGGCTCTGCCACAGCGAGCCGGTCCGGTCATGGGCGAGGTCGAACAGGGCCTGCTGGTCGAGGCCGATGATCGGCGAGACCAGTAGCCCGGCCAGATTGAGGTCATCATAAGGCTGAACCGCGAACCCGACAGCGGCGAGCAGGTCCTTGACCGCCAATGGTTTCGACAGGTGAAGCCGGTCAATCCCCGCGACCGGGACGCCGTGGGCGTAGAGCCGCGCGACGAGCAGGGAGGCAAGCTCGGAGCGGCTGCGGACGAGGATCAGGATGTCCCCCGCGCACAACGGCCGGTTGGTGCTCGCCAGCGGCGCCCCTTCTTCGAGCCAGTCGCGCACCTGCTTCGCCAATGCATCGGCATAGAGGCGAACCGGCTCGGCGACCCATCCCTCTTCACCGGCGTCACCGTCATCGTCATAGCGCTCTGGCGGGGCGAAGGGCGGCCACCACAACACTTCGCCCGGGCGGGAGGCGTGGTGAGCGGCGTGACGGTTGGGGCGGCGCGTCAGCCCCATCGCTTCATGCCCGACTTCGTCGATCAAGGCGTCGACCGCTTCGAGCACTGCGGGCGCCGAGCGGAAGCTGGCGTCGATCGAAAGGTCGCGAAACTCGCGCGCCCAAGCGTCGCTATCGAGCGCGGCTTCCCCGGCCGCGGCGGCGCGCTCCGCGACCAGGTTGCGGAAGCGGTCGAATTGCCGCGGGTCGGTGCCCTGGAAGCCGAAGATCGCCTGTTTGAAATCGCCAACCATGAACAAGGTTCGCCAGCGATCGTCACTCTCGCTTTGCCCGTTGAAATATTCGGCGGCGAGCGCTTCGACGATCGCCCATTGGTCGGCATTGGTGTCCTGCGCCTCGTCGACCAGTACATGGTCGGTGCGCTGGTCGAGCTTGAAGCGGACCCACTCGCCCATGCCCGGCTTTGCCAGCAACTCTCGCGTCCAACGAATAAGGTCGTCAAAATCGGCGACCCCGGCGGTGCGCTTGGCGAGGCGGTAGGCGCGCGCGAAGGCCTGTCCGGCGCGGAGCCCGGCGGCCTGGACCGACGCCAGCGCGGCGGCGCGGCACAAGCGCCGGATATTGACCAGCCAATGCGCGAATTCGGAGAGAAGTTCGGCATAATCGGGCTCGACCTTGAGCTGTCCGACCTTCGGGACGCATGGCTCGTCTTTCGACGTGACAAGGCATTTGCCGACATCGCCGAGCAGATCGATGCGCTGGACCGGCGAGGCGGCGAGGAAGGCAGCCAGGTTGGCGGTGATGGTGTCGGCGGTCTTGGTGCCCCAGGCGCGGTTGACTGCGATCAGCGCCTCGATCGTCGGAATGTCGATCTTATCGTCAGTCAGGCGCGCCGCGAGCCCCCCTTCGGCGCTGCCCCCGTCGATGCCGATCGCCTCCAACAGCGCCGCTTCGAACGCGTCCGGATCGCCCAGCGACTCAATCGCTTCCTCGGCGCGGGCGCAGGTCATCAGATATTCCTCTGCCCCCCCTTCGCCGAGGCGCAGCGAAAGCGTCTGAACATCGCGGATCAGGACTTCGTCGCCGCCTGCTTCCGCATCGGCGAGCAGGGTCGCCAGCGTGCGGCGAGTCATCTCGGCCTCGGCCCGGCCCTCGATCGGCTCGAAGCCCGGCGAAATCCCGGCCTCGGCGGGAAAACTGGCGAGCAACGTCTGCGCGAAGCCGTGGATCGTCTGGATACGTAGCCCGCCGGGGGTTTCCAGCACGCGCGCGAACAGGCGGCGAGCGCGTTGCAGCGCGGGCGGTGTTCGTTCCTCCCCGAGCGCGAACAGATCATGGCTCAGCGCGGCATCGTCCATCCGCACCCAGGCGGCGAGCCGCTCGGCGATGCGGTTGGCCATTTCAGCCGCGCCCGCCTTGGTGAAGGTCAAGCACAGGATCGCGCCCGGATCGACCCCGCTGAGCAGCAGGCGCAGCACCCGCGCGGTCAGCACCTGGGTCTTGCCGGTCCCCGCCGAGGCCGACAAAGCGGCGTGCGCTTGCGGGTCCGACGCATCGCGCTGGTCGCCTTCGAGGATCGGCAGGGGCTTGAGGCGACGCGACATTCAGGCGCGGCATAGCAAGCCCCTCCCCGCTTCCCAAGCCCGCGATGCCTGCTTAGATGAGCCCGAACATTTGGAGGCGATGATGAGCGACGAGCAGGACGAGAATGACGGGCGGCGGACCAAGCTGGTCAAGGCAGGCGTCGCGGTCGGCATCGGCTCGGCGGCCATCGTCGCAGCCCTGCTCTACGCCTCGAAGGTCAAGAAGCCCAAGCGGGGTGCGCCCAAGCCGCCGTCGACGGATTAATCCCGCCCGTACCACTCCTCTAGCCTCATCAGCTGGTCGTAGTCGCCGTAAGGCGCATAAGCCGGGTGGAGCTTGGCGGTGAACGGCTCATCGCCCGTCAGATATTTGCCCGCCGCCTCGGCGAAGCGCGCCAGCACATGATCGAGGAACGACCGGTCCTTGACTCCCTTGTCGGCGTGAACCCGCTTGCCGAACTTGTCGCGGTCCTTGGCGAGCGACCAATATTCGAACGCGCTCGCGGCCCCCGTGATGCCTTCGAACCCGCCGCGCCCGGCGATCAGCGCGAGCAAGCCGAGCTGTAGTGCGAAGCCCTCGGCGACCGCCTTCGGGCCGGGTGCCCTGCCGGTCTTGTAATCGATGATCGCCAGGCTGCCGTCCGCGAGCCGGTCGATGCGGTCGACCTTGCCGTAGAGTTCGACCCCGGCGACCTCCGCGCGGCCGAACAGTTCGGCGGCGAGTGGGAGTCGGCCCGCAGCGCGGTCGGTCTGAACCTCGTCCGCAATCCACTGCACCGCTTCGACCAGGCGCGGCTGCCACAAAGCGCGCAGCATCGGGTGGATCGACGCATCGCCGACCAGCGCGCGGGCGCGGCCGACCAGGGTCGCCGGATCGCAATCGTCATCCTTGAGCCAGCGCTCGAGCACGTCATGGACCGCCGTCCCCTTCCACGCCGCGGTGTGATCGGCGTCGACCGGGTCGAGCCGGCGAAGCTTGAGGATCGCCTTGGCGTAGAAAGCGAAGGGGTCGGCCGCGAGGCGGTCGAGGTCGGTCACCGCGATCCTGCGCGGGCGCGCGGCCGACGGCGGCGACGGCGCCGGGCGGTCGACCGGGCTGAAGGTGTCCGGCTCGTCGATGGCACCGGCGAGGCGCTCGAGCCGCGTGTCACGGGCCAGCCCGCCAGTCATCGCCCGCAGCCGAAGCCACAACCGCGAGGCGACCGTCGGCGAGCGGCCATCGCGCCGCGCCCGGGTCAGCAGCACGCGGGGGGCGCCGAGCGCGCTCATGAAGTCATGCGCGGCGAGCCCGGTGCGATAGTCGAGACCTGGCAGCCCGAGCTCGCGCCGGATGCGCGGCGCGAGCCACGGGTCAGGGCTCGGCTGGGCTGGCCACACGCCTTCGTTCATCCCGCCGAGGATCATCAAGTCGGCCTGCTGGAGCCGTGCTTCGAGCAGGCCCCAGATCGAGATTCGCGGATGGCCGCCATAAGGGCGCCGGACCGGCACCGCGGCGAACAGGTCGCGGATCAGCGGCAGCGCGTCGCCGTCGCCGAGGTAAAGCCGGGCGGCCGCCGGCGATTGCTCGATCTCCGCGATCAGCTCGGCCGCGTGGCGCCCGTCAGGGCCGCGCCATGCCTGGGCACCGCTCAGGCTCGTCCAGGCGACGCGAAGGGCCGCAGCAAGCAGTGCGAGAGTCTGCACTTGCCTCATAGCTTCAGCGACTGCTGCAAGCGAGGGGTACAATCTATGCCATGCCCGGCCCGCCCGTGCCGGATCGATCAGGCGGGGGTCGACCGACTCGATGCGCTCCTCGAGCCCGGCGAGCCCGGCGCGCGGGCGCGGCCCGCGCAAGGCGAGATCGAGGTCGCGCACCGCCGCGAGCCAATCAAGCCGCTCCTGCCCCTCGCCGCCGACCAGCGGATGCTTGAGCAACGCCAATGTGGTCACCGGCGCCCAATCGTCGGCGACCGCCGCGGCGATTGCCTGCAGCACGGTCCCGGCCGGGCTATGCGACAGCGGCAGGCCGGCGCTGTCGTCCGCCTCGATTCCCCACCGCAAAAGATGCGCGGCAACGCGTGCTGCGAGCGTGCGGTCGGGAGTAACCAGCGCGGCGGTTCGGCCGGGGGTTTCGAGCGCTTCACGCAGCGCCAGCGCGATCGCCTGCGCCTCGCTCGCCGCGTCGGGAAGTTCGGCGCACATGATTCCGGTAAGGCGGCGCTCGCGCGGCGGAAGCGCGCTCCATTTGTCCGAGAAATCGGCGGCGGTCATGGCGTGCATCACGGCGCGGCCGCGCACCGCGGGCGATGCGGCGCGCCCGCCGCCGCGCCACAACTCGACCTCGCCGCGCGCGACGCCGATGCGGTCGAGCAGGCGCTTCAAATGAAATTGCGGATGGGTTTCGACGCCTCTGCCCTGCTCGTCGGGCCCGAGCGCATCCCATTCTTCGTCCGGCATGGCGGCGGGCATCGCCAGCGCGGGTAGAATGACGCAGCCGCCTGGCATCCGCGCGATGCAGCCGAGCAAGGCGGCGACCGCTGGCGCCGAGGTCGTGATTCCGGCAGCGACGGTGAAGCCTTGCGGCGGAAGCTCCTCCCAGCGAAGGGCGATGGTGCGAAGCAGGCGGTTGCGCCGGGTTGCGGGGTCGACCTTGCCCAGCTTGGTCAGCTCGCGCGGCCAGCGGTCGATCACCGCGAGGAAACGATCGAATGCGCGCGCCCAATGCGCGGCCAACTCCGGTGTCACCGACGCGGCTTCGGTCAGGCGGTGCGCGTCGATCTCCTCAATCTCCAGCGCGTCGAGCGCGCGCGCGAGGTTGGCGGCAAGGCGCATCGCCTCGGCCGCGCTTTCGTCGGGCCCGCGGAGGATCTGGGCGAGGCGCAGCTGGCGTTCGAGGGGGTCGATGGCGGGAGGAAGCGGGTCGGCAAGGTCGAGCGGGTCGAGCGCGCCGCCGATTCGGTCGTCGAGCTCGGGATCGCCGATCGCGATCAGCCGCGGCAGGACCAGCCCGCCGCCGCTGGCGCGGACGAACGCTTCGGTGACGGTGCGCACCGCGCGGGTTGTCGGCAGCAGGATTCGGCCGCGGGCAATCTCAGCGGGTTCACGCCCATATTTGCGCAGCACTCCGTCGGCGAGCGCGTCGGCGAAGCTTCGGTGTGCCGGAATATTGAAGACGGCCGGGCGGCTCGCCTCAGCCATGCAGCAGCGCCGCCTCGGTCGCGGCGATCGACGGGGGCGAGCCGACATCGAACCACAGCCCCTGGTGAACCGCGCCGAAGCACCGCCCCTCCTCGATCGCGCGGTCCCAGAAGATGTTGTTCGAGAAAGCGCCGGCGGGGGCATCGCGCAGCAGGCGCTTCGACACGATCTGGATGCCGGTGTAAACGAAGGGCGCAACCCGCCCGAGGCCGCGGCGGCGAAGCCGGCCGATGGCGTCCATGTGGAAGTCGCCCACCCCGGCGTTGTTTGCGGCGCGGGCGTGGGGCACGACCAGCAGCAGCGCGTCCATTTCCTCCTCGCGCCAGTGCGAGGCGAGCAGGCGTAGCGTGTCCGCCGGTCCGTCGATCCAATAATTGTCGCTGTTGACGACGAGGAACGGATCGTCGTCGATCATCGGCGCCGCCTGGACCATCCCGCCGCCGGTTTCGAGCAGCAGCGACCGCTCGTCGCTGACCGTGACGTCGAGGCCGGTCGCGCTCGTCTGCAAATGCGCTTCGAGGGCATCGGCAAGATAATGAACGTTGACCACGATCCGCTCGACGCCGGCCGCTCGCAGTCGGTCCATAACATGGTCGATCAGCGCCTTGCCGGCGACCTGAACCAGGGGCTTGGGCCGGGTCGCGGTGAGCGGGCGCATCCGCTTTCCGAGGCCCGCCGCCATGACCATTGCCGTCTTTGGCACTGCAGCGTCGATCGCCGGGCGGAGCGCCATCGCGCGGGAGCGGCGAGTCACGCTTCGTCTTCCCAGCAGGTGGCGCGCTTGTCGGCGGGGACGTTGGAGTCGAACCAGGCGCGCACCGGCGCGAGCGAGGGGTGCGCAAGGTCGCGCTCGAGCAGCCCCCACATGCGCGGCTGGAACTTGCGGTAGCCGGGCTTGACGTCGCGCTTCCACAGCCGGACGAACACGCCGAGAATGCGCGTGTTGCGCTGCGCCGCGAGCGCCCAATAAGCGCGCTCGAATGCCTCCCCCTGCCCGGCGGCGGCGCGATAGCGGTCGATCATCGCCCGTTCGATCGCCGGGGGGACATCGCGCCGCGCATCCTCGAGCACCGAGGCGAGGTCGTAGGCGGGGTGGCCGGCGAGCGCGTCCTGGAAGTCGAGCAGGCCGAAATGCTC
>JALYQH010000208.1 GCA_030855945.1 Pseudomonadota bacterium
CCGCCGACAGCCTGGTGCAGATGTTCTTCGGGTGGGAAGGGGTCGGGCTCGCTTCTTATCTGCTGATCGGCTTCTGGTATCACAAGCCCTCGGCCAATGCCGCCGCGCTGAAGGCGTTCGTAGTCAACCGGGTCGGCGATTTCGGTTTCAGTCTCGGCATTTTCGGCACCTTTCTGGTGTTCGGGACGGTTTCGATCCCGGCGATCCTCGAGGCCGCGCCGTCGATGGCCGGATCGACGACCGGTTTCGCCGGAATGCGCGTCGACACGATGACCTTGCTGTGCCTGCTGCTGTTCGTCGGGGCGATGGGCAAGTCGGCGCAGCTCGGCCTCCACACCTGGCTTCCCGACGCGATGGAAGGCCCGACCCCGGTCAGCGCCCTGATCCACGCAGCGACGATGGTCACCGCCGGCGTGTTCATGGTGTGCCGCCTGTCGCCGATGTTCGAAGTCTCGCCCGACGCGCTGATGGTGGTCACTTATGTCGGCGCCGCCACCGCGATCTTCGCCGCGACCGTTGCCACGGTGCAGAACGATATCAAGCGGGTGATCGCTTATTCGACCTGCAGCCAGCTCGGCTACATGTTCTTCGCCGCGGGCGTCGGTGCCTATGGCGCGTCGATGTTCCATTTGTTCACCCACGCATTCTTCAAGGCGCTGCTGTTCCTCGCGGCGGGTTCGGTAATCCACGCGATGCACCACGAGCAGGATATGCGTTACTATGGCGCCTTGCGGAAACAGATCCCGCTCACCTTCTGGGCGATGATCGCGGGGACGGTGGCGATCACCGGGGTCGGCATTTTCGGGGTCGGGTTCGCCGGTTACTTTTCCAAGGACAATATTCTCGAAAGCGCGTTTGCCAGCGGGACCGTCCATGGCGGCGTCGCCTTCTTCCTCGGTGCGGTAGCGGCGTTGCTGACCAGTTTCTATTCGTGGCGGCTCATCTTCCTGACCTTCTTCGGCAAGCCGCGCTGGGCGGGCAGCGAGCATATCCAGCACGCAGTCCACGATCACGAGGCGGGGCATGGTGATAAAGGCGCTGCGGTCCATCATGGTCATGAGGACGCGAGTGAGGCCGAGGGCGACCTCGACAGCGCGAATGACCATGGCCACGCTACGGTCGAGGGCACCGCCGGCTATCACCCGCACGAAAGCCCCTGGTCGATGCTGGTCCCGCTCGGCCTACTATCGCTCGGCGCGATCTTTGCAGGTCTATTGTTCCACCACGCCTTCATCGACTCCGACGGCGGCGCGGCCTTCTGGAACGGAAGTCTCGCCTTCGATCCCCATCTCGCCCACGAAGCGCATGAAGTGCCCGCCTGGGTCATCTGGACGCCATTCGCGGTGATGCTGGCCGGCCTCGCGCTCGCCTATCGCAACTATATCGCCCGGCCGGGCGCGCCGGCGGCGTTCGTCGCCCACTTCGGCGGCCTGCACAAATTCCTGATGCACAAATGGTATTTCGACGAGCTTTACGACTGGCTGTTCGTGCGCCCGTCGTTCGCGCTCGGGCGTTTTTTCTGGCGCCGCGGCGACGAGCAGACCATCGACCGCTTCGGCCCACACGGCGCCGCGGCGCTGGTCGGCGTCGGCAACCGGCTGACGACGCGGCTCCAGTCTGGGCTCGTCTATAGCTATGCGCTGGTCATGCTCCTCGGCCTGATCGCGCTTGCAAGCTGGGTGTTGTGGTGGGCAGCGTGAGCGGGATTCCCATGCTGTCGATCATGATCTTTCTCCCGCTGCTCGCGGGGATCGTTGCCTTGTTCCTGTCGGCCAGCGGGGCGCGCTGGATCGCTCTTCTCGCGACGCTGGCAAACTTCGCGCTCGGGATTGCTTTATGGGCCGCCTACGACCCCGCCGGCGCGCAGTGGCAGTTCGTTGAGCAAATCGGGCTCGGCGGCACCTTCGGCTGGTCGCTCGGGATCGACGGCATTGCGCTGATGCTGATCATGCTCAGCGTGTTCCTGATGCCGATCTGCATCGGCGCGTCCTGGACCGCGATCGACAAGCGCGTGCCCGAATATATGGCCGCCTTCCTGCTGATGGAGGCGCTGATGATCGGCGTGTTCGCGGCGCAGGACTTGCTGCTTTTCTATATCTTCTTCGAGGGCGGGCTGATCCCGATGTACCTCATCATCGGCATCTGGGGCGGGGCGGAGAAGATCAAGGCGAGCTACAAATTCTTCCTCTATACGCTGGCCGGATCGGTCCTGATGCTGATCGCCATGCTGGCGATGATCCTCACCGCCGGCACGACCTCAATCCCGGCGCTGATGGCCTATGATTTCGCGCCGGACCTCCAGTGGTGGCTGTGGCTGGCTTTCTTCGCCAGCTTTGCCGTCAAGATGCCAATGTGGCCGGTCCACACCTGGCTGCCCGACGCGCACGTCCAGGCGCCGACGGCGGGCTCGGTGATCCTCGCCGGCGTCCTTCTGAAGCTCGGCGGATACAGCTTCGTGCGCTTCTCTCTTCCAATGTTCCCGGAAGCCTCGGCCGAGCTGTTCTGGCTGGTCATGGGCCTCAGCCTGGTCGCGATCGTCTACAC
>JALYQH010000285.1 GCA_030855945.1 Pseudomonadota bacterium
CGCCGAAAGCCTCGACATGGACACGACCGCGGAAGGCGTAGAGACGCACGACGATCTTCAGCTGATCCGTGAGCTCGGAGTCAGCCAGGTGCAGGGTTATATCTTCGGCAAGCCTGCTCCCGCCGAAGAAGCCCGGATCATGGCCAATAGCGTCACCGTCGAGGCCGATGGCTTCCAATGCGTGCGGGAGCCGCGCCACCGTCTGATGCGCCGCGCGATTGCCGCGATCGACGGCGTTCGAACCGAGATCCGGCTGCGCAACATGTCGGCGATGGGGGCGCAGGTCGAATGCGATCAGCCGGTCAGTCCGGGAATGACGATGACGATCGACATCGTCGGCGTCGGCCCCGTCGTCGGCACGGTGCGGTGGGCGCAGGCCGGCAAATTCGGCCTGCTTTTCTCGGAGCAATTCGACATGTCCCGCCTCGCTCCCAAGACTGAAAAAAAGTCGCAGCAGATGTTGCAAAGCCCGTGGCACGCTTCGCTGGGGCGCGACCAGGTGGCAAGCTAAGCTTTCAAAAGGCCTCGAGGGGCAACGCCATCACGCTCTCGGCGCCCGCTTCCACCTTGGCGCGCAGCGATCCGGCGGCAACCAGCTCGCGCGCGGCGAAATAACGCGCGGTGGCGAGCTTGGCTTCGAGGAATGCCTTGTCCTCGCTACCTTCACCCAGCAATCGCTGCGCCACCCCGGCCATCTTCAGCCACATCCAGCCAAGGCTGACGAGACCCATCAGCTGCATATAGGCATAAGCCCCGGCACCGGCATTATTGGGGTCCGCCATCCCGTTCTGCGCAAGCCACATCGTCGAGGCCTGAAGGTCGCCAACCGCTTTCTCGAGCGGACCTGCGACGCCTGCGGGATCGCCGGCCGCCTTGGCAGCGGATATGTCGCGCCCAATCGCCTCGAACAGCGCGCGCACGGCGCGGCCGCCTTCCTTGCCGAGCTTGCGGCCGACCAGGTCCATGGCCTGGACGCCATTGGTGCCTTCGTAGATTTGCGCGATGCGGGCATCGCGGACGAACTGCTCCATCCCCCACTCACGAATATAGCCGTGGCCCCCGAACACCTGCTGGGCACCGACCGCGACTTCGAATCCGCGGTCGGTGAGATGGCCCTTGATCACCGGGGTCAGCAGCGAAATGAGGTCGTCGGCGGTCTGCCGCTCGTCCTCCGTCTGCGCCTGGCGGCTGAGGTCAACCTGGAGCGAGCCCCATAGGATCAGCGCCCGTGCCGCCTCGTTAAAGGCACGGCCTTCCATCAGCATCCGGCGAACATCGGGGTGAGCGAAAAGATTGTCGGCCTTGGCGTCCTGATCGCGATCTTCCGGCCTCAGCGCGCGGCCCTGGCGGCGGTCCTTGGCGTACGCAACCGCGTTCTGATAGGCGACCTCCCCTTGCGCGAGCCCCTGAAGCCCGACGCCCAGCCGGGCCGCGTTCATCATGATGAACATCGCGGCGAGCCCCTTTTCGGCCTCTCCCACAAGGAAGCCGGTCGCTCCGTCGTAATTCATGACGCAGGTCGAATTGCCGTGAATGCCCATCTTATGCTCGATCGAGCCGCAACTGACCGCGTTGCGCTCGCCAAGCGAACCGTCGTCGCCGACCATATATTTGGGGACGATGAACAGCGAAATGCCCTTCACATTGTCGGGCGCGCCGTTGATCTTGGCCAGGACCAGGTGGATGATATTGTCGGCAAGGTCATGCTCGCCCGACGAGATGAAAATCTTGGTCCCGCTGATCTTGTAGCTGCCGTCTTCTTGAGGTTCGGCCTTAGTCTTGATCAGGCCGAGGTCAGTGCCGCAATGCGGCTCGGTCAGGTTCATCGTGCCCGTCCAGGTGCCGGCGACCATCTTCGGAACGTAAAGCGCCTTCTGCTCGTCGCTGCCTTTGACCAGGATCGACGCGATCGCCCCCGCAGTCAGGCCGTGATACATTTCGAAGGACTGGTTTGCCGACAGCACATATTCGCTGACCGCGGTGGCGAGCACCTGCGGAAGCCCCTGCCCGCCAAAATCCTCGGGCGCCGACAGCGTCGTCCAGCCACCCTCGCAGAACTGCCGGTACGCGTCCTTGAACCCGGTTGGAGTGGTCACCGAACCGTCGTCGTGGCGGATGCAGCCTTCCTCGTCGCCGATACGGTTGAGCGGCGCCAGCACCTCGGCGGCGAAGCGTCCGCCCTCCGACAGGATCGCCTCGACGATGTCGTCCGACGCGTTGGCGAAAGCGGAGAGGTTATCGTAGCGGCCGAGCTCGACGATATGGTCAAGAACGAACTTCGTGTCGCGCACGGGAGCGGTGTAAACGGGCATCGAGCCTAGCCTTCCTGATCGGTCTGCGCCTTTACCAGCGCGATGAATTTGGTGAGTTCGTCGACGGTTGCGTCGATATCGACCCGCTGCCGCTTGAGCGCATCGACCTGCGCCTGGCAGCGCTCGATCGTTTTGAGCCGTTGCGTCCGGCGACCGTCCCCAACGTCGTAGAGGTCGAGCAAATCCTTGATGTCGGCGAGGCTCAGCCCCACGCGCTTGCCGCGTAAGATCCACGCCAGGCGGGCGCGATCACGCTCCGAATAAAGCCGCTGGGTCCCGCGCCGTTCGGGCGCAATCAGTGCCTCATCCTCATAGAAGCGGAGTGCACGGGCGGTGACGCCAAATTCGTCGCACAGTTCGCCGATCGTCAAATGTGGTCGCTCCGCCAGCATGACGAATGCTCTACTTTACGCTTCCGTAAAGGTCAACATAGCGGCTCCCCCGCAAAATCGACCATCGGATTCCGATCGGCGGCGGCAGCGTCAGCGGGATTGGCGCGCTGGAAGGATTTTTCGGCAAAGCTTATGTCGGGTCCGCAATAATAGCTGCAGCTGGGACGGCCGGCGCCGAGCGAAACGCTGTCCCCCTTGATCTTGAAAGTAATCCGGCAGTCGCCCTCGCCGTCGGGCACCAGCGCCCAGTTCGCTCCGTCCACCTCGACCCGGCCGCGCGCGGAGCAATTATTGTTCCCTTCCCCGTACGCGACGAAGCCGGCGCGCTGCCGGCCCGCCTCGCCGACGATGCACAGTGCATCCCGGCCTTCGCCGGCGAAGTGCCCGGTGGGCGAGGTCGGAACGGCGGGCTCGGTCGAGCAGCCAGCAAGCAGGAGCACGGCTAGGGGGAGAAAACGCATCCCGGCACCATGCTTCAAGCCGGGTTCATGCGAAAGGCGACAAATGGATGACAGGCGCTTATAGGCCGCCGGACCCAGCCTTCGAAATGGATTCGCCAAGCCCATGCTGACGACCAACCCGTTCGACGACGACAAGCTCAAAGAAGAATGCGGCGTCTTCGGCATTTGGGGTGCCACGGGGGCGTCGAGCTTCGTCGCGCTCGGACTTCACGCCCTCCAGCACCGGGGCCAGGAAGCGGCAGGCATCACCAGCTACGACGGCAATCATTTCCACACTCATCGCGCGATGGGCCACGTCGCCGGGAATTTCGACCGGGACGACATCATCCGCAAGCTCGCCGGGAAGGTCGCGATCGGCCACGTCCGCTATTCGACCTGCGGCGAGACCGCGCTGCGCTATGTCCAGCCATTATACGCCGAACTCGCCGAGGGCGGCTTCGCGGTCGCGCACAATGGCAACCTTTCCAACGCGATGACGCTGCGCGGCGCGCTCAACCGCCGCGGCTCGATCTTTCAGTCGACCAGCGACACCGAAGTCATCATCCACTTGGTTGCGACCTCCTCCTACACCGCCCCGCTCGACCGCCTGACCGACGCGCTCGGCCAGGTCGAAGGCGCTTATTCGCTGGTCGTCTTGACGCCGGACGGCCTGGTCGGATGCCGCGACCCGCTCGGGATTC
>JALYQH010000253.1 GCA_030855945.1 Pseudomonadota bacterium
CGTCACGATGCAGCAATTGCTCGAAGCTGGCGCCCATTTTGGCCACCAGACCCACCGCTGGAATCCGCGGATGAAGCCGTACATCTTCGGCGACCGCAACGGCGTTCACATCATCGACTTGTCGCAGAGCGTGCCGCTGTTCGCGCGCGCTCTTGAATTCGTCAATCAGGCTGTCGCGCGCGGCGGTAAAGTGCTGTTCGTCGGCACCAAGCGCCAGGCGCAGGACGCGGTCGCCGATGCGGCGCGCGCCTCGGGCCAGCATTTCGTCAACCATCGTTGGCTCGGCGGCATGCTGACCAACTGGAAGACGATTTCCAACTCGATCAAGCGCTTCAAGAGCCTTGAGGAGCAACTCAGCGGCGACACCGCCGGCCTGACCAAGAAGGAAGTGCTCCAGCTCACGCGCGAGCGCGACAAGCTCGAGAAGAGCCTTGGCGGCATTCGCGATATGGGCGGGCTTCCCGATGTCATGTTCGTGATCGATTCGAACAAGGAGGAACTGGCGATCAAGGAAGCCAATGTGCTCGGCATCCCGGTCGTCGCGATCCTTGATTCGAACTCGAACCCCGAGGGCATTTCGTTTCCAGTTCCGGGCAATGACGACGCCAGCCGCGCGATCCGCCTCTACTGCGAGGCAATCGCCAACGCCGCTTCGTCGGGCAAGCAGGGCAATGCCGCAGCGCGCGGCGAGGACATCGGCGGAATGGCCGAGCCCCCGGTCGAAGCCGCGCTCGAGGCTTAACTTCGAGCGTGTATCAGTACCAATCTCCGTTCGGGCTGAGCCTGTCGAAGTCCTGTTCTTCAAAGGACAGTCCTTCGACAAGCTTAGGACGAACGGAATCATAAGGAATGAACCATGGCTGAGATCACCGCCGCGGGCGTCAAGGAATTGCGCGAGCGCACTGGCGCCGGCATGATGGACTGCAAGAAGGCGCTCACCGAAAACAACGGCGACATGGAAGCGTCGGTCGACTGGCTGCGCGCCAAGGGTCTCGCCGCCGCCGCCAAGAAGGCCGGCCGCACCGCCGCCGAGGGCCTTGTCGGCGTAACCGTCGAAGGCACCAAGGGCGCGGTCGTCGAGGTCAATTCCGAAACCGACTTCGTCGCCAAGAATGAGCAGTTCCAGGATTTCGTTCGCGACGTCGCCAAGCTCGCTCTGACGAGCGGCAACGATGTCGAGGCGCTCGGCAATGCGGCTTACCCGTCGGGCGGCACCGTGACCGAGGCCCTGCACAATAATATTGCGACGATCGGCGAGAATCAGTCGCTGCGCCGCGCTGCTGTGCTCGAAGTGTCGCAAGGCGCGGTGGTCAGCTACGTCCACAATGCCGCGGCCCCGAACCTCGGCAAGATCGGCGTGCTCGTCGCGCTTGAAAGCGCGGCGCCCACGGACAAGCTCAACGAATTGGGCAAGATGCTCGCGCAGCATATTGCGGCGGCCAACCCGCTGGCGCTCGACGCCGAAGGGCTCGACCCGGCGCTGATTGAGCGCGAGCGCGCGATCGCGATGGAAAAGGCCAGCGAGAGCGGCAAGCCGGCCAACATCGTCGAGAAGATGGTCGAAGGCGGGCTCGCCAAATATCGCAAGGAAAACGCACTGCTGAGCCAGTTGATCGTCCATGACGGCAAGACGCCGGTCGCCGACGTCATTGCCCAGGCCGGCAAGGACGCCGGGTCGCCGATCACGCTGAAGGCGTTCGAGCGGTTCCAGCTTGGCGAGGGCATCGAGAAAGAGACCAGCGACTTCGCCGCCGAAGTCGCCGCCGCCGCCGGCGTCAAGAAGGACGAACCGGTCGTCTGACCGGGTCCACCGGAAACATGGTTGGCAGCGGGGCGGGGGCGCCTTAAAGCGCTCCCGCCCCGTTCGCATGTGGGGCGCCTGCCCCGATCCCCGCGAGGAGCCCCGATGACCCGCCCGCGCTTTCACCGCATCCTCTTGAAGCTGTCGGGCGAGGCGCTGATGGGGCCGGGGCAGTTCGGAATCGACCCCGACACCGTCGCCGGAATGGCCAGCGAAGTCGCCGCCGCAAAGGAAGCCGGCCACGAACTGTGCCTGGTCGTCGGCGGAGGCAATATCTTTCGCGGAATCGCCGGCGCCGCCGCCGGCTTCGACCGCTCGACCGCCGATTATATGGGCATGCTGGCGACCGTGATG
>JALYQH010000264.1 GCA_030855945.1 Pseudomonadota bacterium
GCGCAGAGGCGCGGAGGCGCGGAGAGGTCATTGAGGCGAAGCCTCTTTCTTTTCTCCTCCGCGCCTCTGCGCCTCCGCGCGAACCCTAAAGCATCAGTCCCGCGAGCGCCGCGCTCATCAGGTTCGCCAAGCTCCCGGCCAGCAACGCCTTCAGCCCCAATTTGGCGATCATCGGGCGCTGGTTTGGCGCGAGGCCCCCGGTCACCGCCATCTGGATCGCGATCGACGAGAAGTTGGCGAAACCGCACAAGGCAAAGGTAATGATCGCCCGGCTCCGCTCGCTGAGCGCCCCGGCCTCGATCGCGCCCAGATCGATGAAGGCGACGAATTCGTTGAGCACGATCTTGGTGCCGAACAGGCCGCCGGCGATCCCCGCCTCGCTCCACGGCACGCCGATCAGATACATCACCGGCGCGAACAGGGTTCCGACGATTCCCTGGAAGCTCAAGTCTGGATAGCCGAACCAGCCGCCAACCCCGCCGAGCAGCCCATTGGCGAGCGCGACCAGCGCGACGAATGCCAGCACCATCGCGCCGACCGCGACCGCCAGCTTGACGCCGGTCTGAGCGCCTTGGGCCGCGGCCATGATGATGTTGGCCGGGCGCTCGCCCTCCTCGAACGTGTCGATATCGATCCTATCGGCCGGTGCCGCCGTCGCCACCCCGCCCTCGAGCGGAAGCTCGCCCGGCGCGGCGACTTCATCCGGCATGATCAGCTTGGCCATCAAAATTCCGCCCGGCGCCGACATGAAGGCGGCGGCGAGCAGGAACGGCAGATATTCCGCGCCTAGCAGCCCCGCGTAAGCGGCGAGGATCGTCCCCGCGACGCCGGCCATGCCGACCGTCATCAGCGTGAACAAATGGCTCGGCGGCAAAGCGGCGAGATAGGGCCGCACAACGAGCGGGCTCTCCGACTGACCGACGAAGATATTGGCCGCCGCACCCAGGGACTCGACCCGGCTGATCCCCGTGACCCAACCGATCGCGCCGCCGACCCAGCGAACCACCTTCTGCATGATCCCGACATGGTAGAGAATCGCGACGAGGCTGGCGAAGAAGATGATCACCGGCAAAGCGGCGATGGCGAACGTATTGGCCAGCGGGTTGGACGCCATCGGCCCGAACAGGAATTCGGTGCCGCGGCTAGCATAGCCGAGCAGATTGGCGACTCCGTCCGACATCGCCTGGATCGCGGCGCGGCCCCACGGAGTCTTGAGCACGAGAAAGGCGATCAGCGCCTGCAGGGCGAACGCCGCGGCGACCACGCGTAGCCGGATCGCGCGGCGGTTCGATGAGAAGATGACGGCAATGAGCATGATGACGGCAATGCCGATCACCCCGAGCAAAAACTGATTCATTGAACGCCGCCCCTCCCCCGGGCGAATTTACCAGGCCATGCAGCAAGGCCGCTTGCCCGGCTTACCAGACCATACCTTGTGCCGCGCTTTTCGCCGCCGCGTCCAGTAGGTCGATCGCCTGCCCCGGCGTGTCGGCCTTGAGCAATTGCCGCCGCCGCGCATCGCTTAGAAAACCGCTGTCTCGAACATGGTCCATGAATTCCGCGAGGTCGTTCCAGAAACCATGGACGTTGAGCAGGCACAGCGGCTTCGAATGATAGCCGAGCGCATTCCACGTCCACGCCTCGAACAGCTCGTCGAGCGTCCCGATTCCGCCCGGCAGCGCGACGAAGGCGTCGGTCAGCTCGGTCATCCTCGCCTTGCGCTCGTGCATGTTGGCGACGGTGTGGAGCTCGGTGCAGCCGAGGTGCGCGACTTCATGCGCGACCAGCGCCTCCGGGATGACGCCATACACCTTGCCGCCCGCGTCGAGCACGGCGTCGGCGACAATTCCCATCAGCCCGAGCCGGCCGCCGCCGTAGACCAGATCGATACCGCGCCCGATCATCTCGCCGGCCAGCTGGCGCGCCATGTCCGCGAACGCTGGGTCGGCGCCGGCCGCCGAGCCGCAGTAAACCGCGAGGCGGCGAATGGTCACAGCTTCACCAGCGCCTTCAGGTCGGTGATCGGCCGCGCGCCATAATGGGAGATGACCTCGCCCGCCGCCAGCGCCCCCGTCCACAGGCAGCGCTCGAGCCCCATGCCCTTTGCCCGCGCGGCAAGGAAGCCGGCGGCGAACAGGTCGCCAGCGC
>JALYQH010000275.1 GCA_030855945.1 Pseudomonadota bacterium
TTGGCGTCGGGCGCGCGGGCGTAGACCGGGCGCGGTTCGAGCGAGCGCAGGGCTGGCGGGAGCCGCAGCGCATGAGATGCGCGAGGAAGGCTGGCGCGCGCCTCCCCATGCCCGCGTAGCGCGACCAGCGCTTCGGCGGCGTTGCCAATGACCAGCGGCGCTTCGACGGCCGCCGCGGCCGAAGCCGGCGTCAGGTTGACGACCGGAACGACCGCCGCCAGCTTCGGACGCTCAAATTGGGCGACGAACCACTCGCCATGGCCTCCGGTCATCGCCGCCCCGACGGGCCCCTCGCCGGGCACGCCCGCGGCAAGCAAGGCGAGCGAGTCGATTCCAGATAGGGGGATTGACCAGCCGATCGCCATCCCGTGCGCCGCGGCGAGTGCGACGCGCAGCCCGGTAAAGCTGCCCGGGCCGACCCCGACCAATATGGCCGTCGGAACATGATGGTCGAGCAGCTCCGCGATCATCGGCACGAGCCGCTCTGCGTGGCCGCGTTCGATCACCTCGTGCCGTTCGGCGATGACCGTGCCGTCCCCGGCCAGCAGCGCGGCGCTGCACGCCGCCGACGAGCAATCAAACGCCAGGATCATGTGCGTGCGTCTCCCGTGGCTTGACGCCATGAGGTCATAGAGTCTCGCAGGCTGCAAGTAAAAGTGGCGGAAACCCGAGAGTCTGTCTGCGAAGACCGCTCCGGGCTGGTGCGGGCTTACTCACAAAGGGAGCTCAGACGGCTTCGACGGTTTCTACTTCGGGGACATAATGTTTGATCAGTCCCTCGATACCGCGCTTGAGCGTCACCGCCGACGACGGACAACCGGCGCAGGCGCCCTGCATAGCGAGGAACAGCGTGCCGTCGCGATAGCCGTGATAGACGATGTCGCCGCCGTCTTGTGCGACCGCAGGACGGACGCGGGTTTCGAGCAATTCCTTGATCTGGTCGATGATGTCGGCGTCAGCCGGGTCTTCCTCGAAGGACGAGGGTGCAGCGATTTCAATCCCCGCCGCCGAGCCTTGCGCGAACAACGGCGCGCCAAGCGTGAAATGATCGAGCAATAATCCAAGCACCTCGGGCTCGAGGTCTTCCCATTCGATTGTCGGGGCGGCCGAGACCGAAATGAAGTCGCGGCCATAATATACGCCGTCGACCATTCCAGTCGCGAACAGCGCGGAGGCGAGTGGGCTAGCCTCGGCCGCTTCGGGAGTGGCGAAGTCGCGGCCGCCTGCTTCCATTACGGTGCGGCCGGGAAGGAATTTGCGCGTTACTGGATTAGGCGTGCGTTCGGTTTCGATCAGCATAAGGGCCATGTGGCCCCGGGTGCCCGACCAATCAAGTCATGACATTCGCCCTTCGTCCTTCGCTCCGCTTCGCTCCGCTTCGCTCAGGACGAACGGGGCATGGTCTAGCCTTTGATGTTGCCTTCGACCGGCACCTGCCAGCTATCGTCGATCATCTTGATCAGCGCGGAGAAATCCTTTGTCCCCCCGCCACGTTCGACGAACCGTTCGTAAAGCTCCTCGGCCTCGCCGCCCATCGGTGTGTAAGCGCCCGCCTCCTGAGCCGCCTCCACTGCCAATTTGAGATCCTTGAGCATCAGGGCGGCAGCGAACCCGCCTTCATAGTCCCGGTCGGCGGGGGTTTCGGGGCCGACGCCGGGGACCGGGCAATAGCTGGTCATCGACCAGCTCTGGCCCGACGCCTTGGACGAAATGTCGAAAAAGGTCTGCGGGTCGAGCCCGAGCTTCTGCGCCAGCACGAACGCCTCGCAGGTCGCCGCCATGGTCGCGCCGAGCAACATGTTGTTGCAGATCTTCGCCGCCTGGCCCGCTCCGGGACCGCCGGCATGGATCACCGCCTTGCCCATTTTCTCGAGGATCGGCCGTGCTTTCTTGAAGCCCTCGTCGCTTCCCCCGACCATGAAGGTCAGCGTCCCGCCTTCGGCCGCGGCGATTCCGCCCGAGACCGGCGCGTCGACCATCGTGTAGCCGGCTGCCTGCGCCTCGCCCTCGACCGCCTTGGCGGTGGCGACGTCGATCGTCGAGCAATCGAGCAGGATCGCGGTCTTCGGCGCGTTCTTGAGCACGTTGGTGCGATAGACGTCGGCGACATGCTTGCCCGCGGGGAGCATGGTCACCACCGCCTCGGCCTTGGCGACGGCCTCCTCGGCCGAGTTGGCGACGGTGCAGCCGTGGGCGGCGGCGCGGTCGAGCGCGTCCTGGCTGAGGTCGAACGCCATCACCTCATGCCCCGCCTTGGCGAGGTTAGCAGCCATCCCGCCGCCCATATTGCCGAGCCCGACGAATGCTACGCGTGTCATTTGAACTACTCCTCGTTCCCCGGCGAAGGCCGGGGTCCAGTCC
>JALYQH010000292.1 GCA_030855945.1 Pseudomonadota bacterium
TGGCAACACCGTGCAGGTGCGGGTTCGTGTCGAGCTTTTCCGGCATAACGAGCATGTTCAGTCGGTCATGTGAGCTACGAAGGTGCACATGTTTCGTGGCCAGCATGTAACGATCAATCTCGAGGCAGAAACGACTAAACATACGTATGAGTCGTGGGCTCGCTAGATCGTGGCGGTTTGGCGCGAGATGGACGGCGTGAGTGAACTCAGGGAAAGTCAGCCATTGGACCAGACCGTCACGTCGCGCGGTGCGCGACATCGGTGATGCAGCGAGGTTCATCATCGGCGCAGAGCCTTCTCGATGGCCTGGCGATCTTCGTCGGACAGCCCGCCGGATGAACTTTCTGGGCGAAGGCCACGGACTAGGTCCATCGTGGCGAGTTCCGCCGGTTCGAGCCAGCGCCGACGCGGGTTCCTGGCAGCCACCACTTCGTCGAGCATGCTACGTGTTTCAGCAGGCAGATCATTGAGGGAGCAACCGGCAACCGCCTCTAGGCGACCGACCATTCGGTCGGACGAATAGGAAACATTGAATAGCGTCTTGAAGTCCACATCGGGGAAGCGCTGCTCAAGAACAGCGAGCAGAAATGCATTCGGGTCCAACCCAAGAGCGATTGCGATGTCCTTGACCCTGTCTACGGGGATCGGCACCCGCCCTACAGTCATGTGACTTAGCACAACCGAAGACTTGTAACCCAAGCCGGTCGCGACATCCCGCTGTGACTTGCCAGTGCCTTGAGCAAGCTTCATCGCGTCCTCCAGCATCGTCTGCGCGCGTGTGCCTCTAAATGGATAGTTGAGCTCATCAGGCTGCATAGGGTTTCCCACTTGATCTCTTTTGATTGTGTGATATTACACAACAATGGATTCGTCGGCAACCCCTCATATGAACCAGTGCACTCGCTCAAGGCCTGATCTCTCGCATCCGGTCTTCGGACTAATGAAGCGTTTGCGAAGCGCTGCTGGAACGGGCCGCAAGCTGCATCTCGGTCCTGAGCATTTGCAAGTGCTGCTCTCGGAGGAGGTTTATCGCGTGATCAGCAATATAGAAGCAACGGAGATAAGAAGAGCATGCGCCGCAATCGTAATCAACGACAACAATGTGGGGACTTCTGGCTCTGGCAGCGACGCGACAATGGTACCTGGTGCATCTGCTGGCTCGAACATCGTTCCACTGGACGCAGCGTCACGCGGCGCAAGGGCACGGCTTGCCGAAGCGATGTCGGAAATCCAGCTCCGCAAGAAGCAGTCGATGCTTTAGCAGCGCACCACCTTGAGTTTGGGAGGGCAAACGCTCCCCAATCGACTGCCGACGCGCTCGTGGAAGATTTGATGGCGGACTGGCTTCGCTATCACGTCTCCACGCTTCAGGCGGCGGACCGTTATGTAATCTCGGTGCAGCACTGGACGAGCTTCTTCGATCGTGAGAGGAAGGCAGGCAGGCTTCCAACCGCCATTACAGTGAGACAGTTGACGCCCCAGCTCCAAGCCCGGTTTCGCGATTGGCGGCGCGCGGACGGAGTCGGCGGTCATACGGTATCCCGCGACCTTGCTGCCCTCCGCGGCGCGCTCACTTGGGGATGGAAAAATCAGCGAATTGAGCATCCGCCATTTATTGCCGATGTCCCCGCGCACGAAAAGGCGCCGGCCAGGGACCGCGTGCTCTCGATGGACGAGGTCGCCGCGCTGATGGATGCATGCGCCGATCGTGATGATCGAGAGCATGTCCTTCGCTTCATCGTGATCGAGCTAGGCACTGCGGGTCGGCCAGAAGCCGTCTTGGAACTGACTTCGGGTAATATCGATCTCAGGCGAGGGCTCATTGACCCGCGGCAGCCAGGGCGCCTTCACCCTCGTAAGAGCCGCGCCGTCGTGCCGATCGCAGCCGCGGTGCTGCCCTGGGTATCCGGTATGGAGGGCAAGATCATTGCTTACCGGGTGCCTATCGCGGAGCGCAACCGCACCCCGGGCGGGCCAACTCACCTTGTTCGCGAGACCCGCTGCATCAAGACTGCGTGGAAGGCCATCTGCAAAGATGCCGGTGTGACCGGCGCTACGCCGAAGACCCTGCGCCATACAATGCTAACTTGGCTCGCCGAGCGCGGTGTGCCGAAGGAGCAGCGAATGACGCTGGCCGGCCATTCAGCGCAAGACACCACCGCGAAGAACTACGAGCACCTGTCGCCACAGTATCTGCGCGCGGCGGTTGCCGAGATCGATGCCTATTTCGACGTTCTCGCGGACCTGACGACCGCCCACTTGCGATACAAGAATGATACGGGCTCGATCGAGCCCTTGGCTGCGTGACCGGGCTTTTGCTTTAATTTCAACGACCGGGCGTGGTGGAGCTGAGGAGGATCGAACTCCTGACCTCTGCAGTGCGATTGCAGCGCTCTCCCATCTGAGCTACAGCCCCGCACCCGTCGGAAGCAGCCCAATAGCGGCGCTTCAACCGACTGGCAACAACCTCCATCGCTGCTTTTTCGGCCGGTCGCCGCGCCCGGTCGTTTCGGCGCCGTAAGCGGAACGCCGCGCCCGACATGTTCGTTGTGTGGAAAGGACATGGGCGGTGGGGGACTGTCACCGATGAGGAGCAAATAACATGGCAAATGGCCGATATGACCGGGGTCGCGACGAACGCGGTCCGCGCAGTCCCAGCTGGGACGACGACCGCCGCCCGCGCGGCATGAGCGATCGCGACGACCGTGGGTTCTTCGAGCGCGCCGGCGAGCAGATTTCAAGCTGGTTCGGCGAAGACGAACCCGATAGCGGGCGCGGCCAACGCGACCGCGACGAGCGCGGATATTTTGAGCCATCGCGCGATCGGCGCCCGCAGCAACCCAGCGACCAGCATGATCGCAGCGCGCGTCATCGCGACGAGCGCTTCCGCCGGCCCGCCCAGTCGGCCGGCCGCTCGCCCGGCGAGAGCCGCGACGACGACGGCTACCGGCCGATGACCGGCGACTATGGCCGCTATTCCGGTGGTTCGCGCGAGCAAAGCCGCGGACAGGGCCAAGACCAGCGCGAACGCAGCACCTTCTCCGGTGCGGCCGCGAGTTCGGGGCCGGCGCATGACCGTCATTATAGCGAATGGCGCCAGCGCCAGATCGACGAGCTCGATCGCGATTATGACGACTATCGCCGCGAACATCAGTCGAAGTTCGACAGCGAATTCACCGGTTGGCGTTCGACCCGCCAGTCGAAGCGGCAGATGCTCGGCTCGATCGCCCCGCAGATGCAGGTCGTCGGATCGGACGATCAGCCGGTCGGCACCGTCGACAAGGTCCGCGGCGACCGCATCGTCCTGACCAAGAACGACAGCCCCGACGACAAGCATCATTCGATCGGTTGCGCCATGATCGACCGGGTCGAGGGCGACCGGGTGGTCCTCGACAAGAAGGCCGACGAGGCCAAGTCGTCGTGGGGCGACGAGGATCGCGACCGCGCCTTGGGCGAAAAAGACAGCGAGCGCGAACCGGGCGCGCACATCCTCGATCGCAGTTTCTCGGGCACTTACTAGCCCGAGCCCTCCTCGCCCGCGAGGTGAATGAAAGGCCCGGCCGCGCATCCCCCGCGGCCGGGCCTTTTGCTTGCCGGCTGTTCCCCTCCCGCTTGCGGGAGGGGTTAGGGGAGGGCATGTGATTGAGTAACGAACAGGCCCTCCCCCAGCCCCTCCCGCTGGCGGGAGGGGAGAAGGAGAGACGAGATGGCCCGAGCCTGGCATTTGCTGCGCCGCCCCGATGGAATGCCGAGACAAGAAGACTTCGGCTTGAAGGACGTTGCGCTGCCGCCGCTCGACGAAGGCATGGTGCGGATCGCCAACCGCTGGCTGTCGGTCGATCCTTATATGCGCGGGCGGATGAACGACGTGAAAAGCTACGTCCCGCCGTTCGCGCTTGACGGCCCCATGGACGGCGGCGCGGTCGGCGAAGTAGTCGAGAGCCGCGCCGACGGCTTCGCGCCGGGCGACATGGTGCTGCACATGGCCGGCTGGCGCGATGAGGCGGTCGCCCCGGCCGAGAGCCTCCACAAGCTTCCCGCGCTGGGGGTCGAGCCGCAGGCGTTCCTCGGCAACCTCGGGCTGACCGGCGGCACTGCTTATTTCGGACTGCTCGAAGCGGCGTCGGCGAAGGAAGGCGATATCGTCTTCGTCTCGGCGGCGGCCGGCGCGGTCGGTTCGGCGGTCGTTCAGATCGCCAAGGCTAAGGGCATGACGGTGATCGGATCGGCGGGCGGCGCCGATAAATGCGAGTTCGTCCGCTCGCTCGGCGCCGATGCGGTGGTCGATTACAAGGCTGGCTCGCTGCTCAAACAACTCGCCGCCGCCGCACCGAAAGGCGTGGACGTCTATTTCGACAATGTCGGCGGCGGGCATCTCGATGCCGCTTTCGCGCTCGCCAGGCAAAATGCGCGCTTCGCCATTTGCGGGATGATCGACGGCTATAATGGCGGCGAGCCCGCCGCCTTCCGCTACATCATGCGGGTCATCGCCATGCGCATCCGCGTCCAGGGCTTCATCTACACCGACTATATGGGCAAGATGGGCGACTTCTATCGCGACATGGGCGGCTGGATCGCCAGCGGCGCGGTCAAACCGCGCGATACCGTGGTCGAAGGGCTCGAGCGGACGCCCGAAGCGTTCCTCGGCCTGTTCTCGGGCGCGAATACGGGCAAGATGCTGGTGCGGCTTTAATTATGTGCTCCCGCGAAGGCGGGAGCCCAGACTGGGTTCCCGCCTTCGCGGGAACACACATTCATCCCGTATAATTGCAGGCCGCCGGATTGCCCGACTGCAGCCCGCGTTGAAGCGCTTCCTGGCGCTGCGCCGACGACCCGTGGGTGAAGCTTTCGGGGACGACCCGGCCCTGGCTCT
Organism: Pseudomonadota bacterium; assembly: GCA_030855945.1. Classification (GTDB taxonomy): domain Bacteria; phylum Pseudomonadota; class Alphaproteobacteria; order Sphingomonadales; family Sphingomonadaceae; genus Sphingomicrobium. Next base: position 4,874 of record JALYQH010000292.1, read on the forward strand.
GCTTCTGCAGCGTGTCGTCGCCGATCGCTTCCGCGGCGCGCATGCCTTCCTGGATGTCGCCGGCCTCGAGCAGCCCGGAGCGCGCGGCCCACACGCCGGCATAGCAATCGGCCTGAAGCTCGATCCCGACCTGGATGGCATTGCCCTGCGCCTGGCCGAGTGAGCCCTGGGCCGACTGCGCCCGCTCGAGTGTGCCTTCGAGGTTCTGGACGTGATGGCCGACTTCATGGGCGATGACATAGGCCTGCGCCGCGTCGCCAGGCGCGCCGAAGCGGCGGCTGAGCTCGTCGAAGAAGGTCGGGTCGATGTAGATGCTCGAATCGGTCGGGCAATAGAACGGCCCCATCGCCGCCTGCGCCGCACCGCAGCCCGACTGGCCCATGTTCGAATAAGCGATCAATTCGGTCGGGCGGTAGGTCGCGCCGGCTTGCTGGAAGATTTGGCCCCACACTTGCTCGGTCGATCCGAGCGTGCCGGCCAGCAAGGTGCGCTGATCCGCGGTCAGCGTGGACTTGGTGCCGCCGCCTTCACCGCCGCCGCCACCGAGCAGCCCGCCGCCGCCCAGGCTCGACAGCGCGCAATAGCCGAGCCCGAGGATGAGCACGCCGACAATGCCGAAGCGCGATGCTACGAGGCTTAGGATCAGCCCGAGCCCGCCGCCGCCGAGCGACATGCCGCCACCGCCGGTCCGGTCGTGAAAATTGCCGCTTTCGGGGGCATCGCTAAGCCGCATGTCCGCTCTCCCATGATCCTGTCCGGCTTTAATGCTTCGCGTCCGTAACAGTTGCAAATTCGCCCCGCCCCCGCGACAGGGGTCGGCAATCAGGAGATCGACATGCTGCTTCAGGGTAAATGCGCGCTCGTTACCGGTTCGACTTCGGGCATCGGGCTGGCGATCGCGCGGGCCTTCGCCGCCGAGGGCGCGGCGGTGATGCTCAACGGGTTCGGCGATGCCGGCGAGATCGAGACGATCCGCCGCGAGCTTGCGGAGGCTTCGGGCGCGGCCGCGCTTCACGACGGCGCTGACCTCGGCAAGGTGGAGCAGGTCGAGGCGATGGTCGCGCGCTGCACCGCCGAGCTCGGCGGCCCCGACATTCTCGTCAACAATGCCGGCATCCAGTTCGTCGCGCCGGTGGCGGAGTTTCCGCCCGCGAAATGGGATGCGATCCTGGCGATCAACCTAACCGCAGTGTTTCACACCACCCGCCTCGCGCTGCCGGCGATGCGCGCCAAGGGTTGGGGGCGGATCATCAACACCGCCTCAGCCCACAGCCTCGTCGCCAGCCCCAACAAGTCGGCCTATGTCGCCGCCAAGCATGGCGTTGCCGGCTTCACCAAGACTGTTGCATTGGAAGCGGCGCAGGATGGAGTGACGGTCAACTGCATCTCGCCCGGCTATGTCTGGACGAGCTTGGTCGAAGGCCAAATCCCCGACACGATGAAAGCCAGGGGGCTTACACGCGAGCAAGTGATCGACGACGTTTTGCTCGCGGCCCAGCCGACCAAGCAGTTCGTCACCGTCGAGCAGGTCGCGGCGCTGGCCTTATTCCTCGCCCGCGACGAAGCCGCCT
>JALYQH010000048.1 GCA_030855945.1 Pseudomonadota bacterium
GGGGCGAAACAGGATCGACGAGTGCAATAAAGGCCAGGTTGCCGATCGGCATGAGACCACCGTGACGGCTCATTCACACAAGTGCCAACGATAATGAGGCTCTTGCGATTGCCGCGTAACTGACGGCCTAACGGTCTAAAGTTACAAGGACGAAAGCGCGGTTGGACCCCGCCGGGCAACAGAAGGGGATTCCAGCGGCCTCCGAGGGAGCCGGGCAACAGAATCCCTCGGACCTATTTGTCGAAGGCGCGGAGCACCGGGCAACAGAAGCTCCCCACTTTTCTCACAGAACGCGGCTGCCGAGCAGCGACATCCCCTGAACCTTTTCCAAGGCGCGCGAGGCACCGGGCGACAGAAGCCTCCCACTTTCCAGGGCCGCGCGCGACCGCTGGGCACCTGTTTTCCATATTTCTCCTTTCTTTTCAGTCGAAGTTGATGCGCCTGCGCTGGATCATCAACTTCGCGATCTCGTCACTTTCGCCGCGAATGGTCCCAAAGGTCGCGGTGACGGCGTCGATTTCCGGGGCGGGCGAGGTAAAGGCGGGCGCACGCGCGGGTGGCGGGGAAGATCGGGAGAGAAAGCGGCAGCCGGCGCATCGGCCAGCCTATGCTTCAAACGAGGGGCTGTAGGACAGGCTTTTCTTCGCTTAGGGTGGCAGCGCCGAAGTGGGGGTGAGCGTGACGGTCGAACATCTGAAAACATATGCGCATAGTATTCGTCAGCTTCTCCGGGCAAATCCGGCCACGCCCGAGACGGGACTGGCGCCGTCGTTTCAGCGTCTCATCACGGATTTGATGCCGGGCCTGCCGGCCGTGGTGGCGCTGACCGTCGTTCCCGAGTTCAACAACCCCGGGGTCGGACGCCCCGACATCGCGCTCAAGCGGCAGGGAGAGCCGGCGCGTGCGTTCTTCGAATTGAAGGCGATGTCGAAACGGGCCGACCCATCACGTTAGCGTGAAGCGCACGATAAGCGGCAATATGAACGGCTCAAGGAGCTGGCGCATTGGTCGACGTCCAATTTCGTCGACTTTTGCCTCCTTAATCTCGACCAAATGTCCGGGTCGGCGAGGATCGTGCCGGAAGTGGCGCTCGATCCGAGCACCAGCGATGCACGCGCCGACGCGTTGATCGAGGGGCACGACAGCGCCCCGTTTCTGGAGTTGCTGGCGACTTTGTGCCGAGCAGACGCGCCGGCAGCGCGAAACGCAGAAGAATTGGCGGAATTGCTTGCTCACTCGGCACGCTTGGTACGCGGCATCGTCCAGGAGCGACTGAACGAGTTGCGGGCTGCCCCCTATCCCCAAGACGCCTTGGTCCTGGTGCGTGAAACGTTTCGCAACGTGCTCTACGCCCATCCCGAAGCCGGCGGCTATTCATCGGCCGATTTCGACGCGCTTTTCTCTTCCGCCTTCGCCCAGACACTGGCATTCGGGCTGTTGCTGGTCCGCGAGGCGACCAATGCGCCGGTCGACGAGAATGCGTGGCAGCACATGCCCGATGAGCATCCGTTGATGCGCGCCGCGTTGCGCGTTCTGAGCGAGCCTGAAATCGCGCAAGTGATGGGCATCGGCTTCGAGGTAATGCGCGACACGGTCAACAGCTTCGCCCCCGAAATCTTGGCGCTACAGCCCAACGGGCGCGACCCGATCCTCTATTTCTACGAAAATTTCCTGCAGACGTTCGACCCGGCGGCGCGCGAGCGCTACGGCGTTTACTACACCCCTGTCTAAGTCGTCCGCTACATGGTCGGCGCGCTCGACCGCGCGTTGCGCGACAATCTCCATACGCAAGGTTTGCGAGACCCGGCGGTCCCGATCCTCGATCCGGCGACGGGCACCGGGACATTTCTGCTCGGTGTGGCGGAGCGTGTGCGGGAGCAGGTCACAGCGGACGAAGGTGGTCCGGCCACGTCAATGGCGCTCGCCGATCTCGCTGGCCGGATGTTCGCGTTCGAATTGCTCGTCGGTCCTTGTGCCGTCGCGCATTACCGGCTCCACCACGCGCTGCGGAATCGACCCGCCGACGAGGGCGAGGAGGGCGAACAGCCGGTCAATCTCCCCCGCCTCGGCATTTACTAGGCGGACACGCTGTCCGACTCGGACACCGACGCGCCGCTCGGCGCGCTCGGTATTCAGGGCATTCCCATTGACGAGGAGCGGCGCGAGGCCAACCGCATCAAGGCGGAGCAACCGATCCTCGCGATCATCGGTAACCCGCCATATCGGCGGCTGGAGGAGGGCGAGAATGAAACGCTCGTCGGCCGCTGGATGGACGACCTATGGGACGATTTGAAGGCCCCGGTGCGGGACGCGGGCGAAGGTGGGCAGCTCAACACCTTTCCCGAATTTTCGGTCGCCTTCTGGCGCTGGTCGATCTGGAAGATGTTCGAGGCTGAAGGGGCTCCGCAGCGCGGCGTGATCGCGTTCATCACTAATCGCAAATTTTTGACTGGCTGGCCCTATGCGGGACTTCGGCAGATGATGCGCGAACGGTTCGACCGGATTGAACTCATCGATCTGCGCGGCGATGTGCGGGCCGGGCCGCGCGGCGACGTTGCTGACGATACGGGCGTGTTCAATATCCAGGTGGGGACGTCGATCACGATTCTGATAGCGGATGGAAGCAAGGCCGAGGGCGAGCTGGCAGACGTGACCTACATGGACTCCTGGTCAGCGAACATGTTTGCGCGGCGCGCAAAGCTCGATTGGCTTTCGGGAGCGTCTGAGCATGGTTCGATGGCAAACGCAGTTCAAGTTGTTCGGAACGCTTTGGACGATATGCGACCCGCCCCCTTCCAAAATGGGGAATGGCTCACTCTCCCGGAGTGCTTCGCTTTCTCAGGGAGCGGGATGCAAACAAAGCGAGACAATTTCGCCTACGCTGTCAAAACCACGGACTTAACGACCCGATTGACGCTATTCGCCACTGAGCCAAGCGAAACGGCTCGAGAGCGTTTTCACGACAGCCGCGACCGCAAGTGGACGGCGGCTCGGGCGACATTGTTCGATGAAAATGGGTCGTTTGCGATTCAGGAGGCAAGTCTAACCCTAGTGGGTTACCGTCCGTTCGACCGTCGAGTTTTATACAATCACCCGGCCTTCGGAGATTTCCTTCGGCCCGCGCTTCAGCGAGCTTCGGGACACTCTAACTCGGCGCTCTATGGATTACCTTTAGGAACAGGTGCCGGTCCGGCAATTTGGTGTCATGGTTTGGTCCCTGATTACCACTCTTTCCGTGGAAGCTACGGTGGCTACGCCTTCCCGCTTTACGATCGCCGCGAAGGACCTGACGCCACCAATCTCTCCCCAGTCCTCCTCGCCAGCCTCGGCGAAGCCTATGGGCAGGTCGTCACCGCCGAAGATGCGTTCGACGCTATCCTCGCTCTGCTCTCCGCCACGTCATACACGCGCCGTTTCGCCGAGGATCTGGAGGATGTGTTCCCGCACATCCCGTTCCCGGCCGACCATGCCGTGCTGATGCGGGCGATCACTATCGGCGGCGAAATCCGCACGGTCGAAACC
>JALYQH010000355.1 GCA_030855945.1 Pseudomonadota bacterium
AGCGTCGCTTCGTCCTCGACCTTGGGGAGGATGCGGCGGCCGACCGCGACGACAGTGTCGGCGGCCAGCACGAGGTCGTCGGGATAACGCAGTGCGACGGCGGCGGCCTTCTCCACTGCAAGGCGCAGGGCGTGGACACGCGGCACCTCGCCGGGCGGAATGCTTTCGTCGATGTGGGCAGGCTCGACTTCGTCGGGAATCACGCCGATGCGGGCGAGCAGGTCGAGGCGACGCGGACTCGCCGAGGCGAGGATCAGCCGCATCAGGCGTTGGGCGTCGGGCCCCCGCGACCGGGCATGAAGCGGTAGGTGATGCGCCCCTTGGTCAGGTCGTAGGGCGTCAGCTCGACGAGGACTTCGTCGCCGGTCAGCACGCGGATGCGGTTCTTGCGCATCTTGCCGGCGGTGTGGCCGAGAATCTCGTGACCGTTCTCCAGCTCGACGCGGAACATGGCGTTGGGCAGCAGTTCAAGCACCTTGCCGCGCATCTCGAGAAGTTCTTCCTTGGCCATTCAAATCCTTCGGGTGTTAGGCAAAAAGTCGCGCCCCTTTAGCGGCGAAGCGACGATAATGAAAGACAGGTGGCGCGGAGGCTCATGAGGCCGGATTATGCTTGCGCAGGAACGCTTCGAGCAGCTCAAGGTAGTTGGCGAAGTCCTCGCTGCTGTCGAAATCGTGACCGCCTTCAGGATAAAAAGCGGAGGTCACGTCGGCACCGTTCTTACGGAGCGCCTTGACCATGTCGTGACCCTGGCGGGCGACCACCGTGCGATCCTTTTCGCCGTGCACGATGAGAACCGGCCGTTTCAGGCGATCGGCCTGTGCCAGCGGCGACACCAGATCGAGGTCGAACTTGCCTTCGCCGGCGACTTTGGTCCGCCACTCGCGAAAATAGCGTGTCGCCGAAAAACTCTTGCGGTTCTCCCGCAGCTGCCGGCGAAGGTCGGTGACTCCGGCAGAGCTGGCGGCACAGCGATAACGCTCGGGGTTGCGGATGACACCCCACAAGGCGGCGTAGCCGCCATATGATCCGCCCACGACGCATACCCGCGCTGGATCGATGATCCCCCCGGTCGCGAGCCAGTCGACCCCATCGTCCAGATCGTCCTGCATGCCGCGCCCCCATTGGCCCGAACCTTTCGCCACGAACGCGCGTCCATATCCGGTCGAACCGCGGAACTGCGGCTGGAGCACGGCATATCCGCGATTGGCGAGGAACTGGACGATCGGGTCGTAAGCCCATTCGTCGCGCGCGAAGGGTCCACCGTGGGGCAGGACTATCAGGGGCAGTTTCTTTGCGTCGCGGCCAACCGGCAACGTCAAATAGGCCGGGATGCGAAGCCCGTCGCGGGCGGTGAAGTGGACCGGCTTGACCGGGGCGAGGTGCGCGGGATCAATCCTGTCGTATGGCTCAAGCACTTTGGTCATTGTGAGCGTCTTGCGGTCCAGCAGGAAATAGCTTGGCGGGCGCGAAGCGCCGGTGCTGCGGATGAGGGACCGATGCTCGGCGCCGGGGTCGACGATCTCATTGACCTGACCGGGGATGGCCTGGTCCAGCTTATCCTGGAGCTTTTTGAGTTTGGGGTCGAACCAGAACGTGCGCTGCCGATCGTCATGATATTGCACACCGGCCAGAGTCAGCGTGCGAGGATCGATCAGGACTTCGCTGATGTCGGCGATCGGGCTTTCGAACAGCAGCTTGCCGATTCCACCGGTTTCGACGTCATAATCATAAACGCCAAAGCGGTCGCTCTTTTCGTTCGTCACGATCATCGACGAGGCGCCATCTTTGCCGAAGATCATCCGGTCGACCGAACTATCCTGGTTGTTGGCGGCCTTCCCACGAATAGGACGCAGGGGTTCGCCCGCCCGGCCGCGATACCAAAGGGTCCAGCGGCCATCCTGATAGGTAAAGCCGCCACGCACCACGCCGGTGCTGTCCGCAACCCAATCCCAAATATTCGCCCGTTCCTTTTCGACGACGGTCGTGTCGCCGGTGGCCAAATCTATACGCTTCACCGACGGGCTCGACATGACGTCGTCCTGGCTGGCGACCAGTGCGTGGGTGCCGGTCGGGTCGGTGTAGAGGATTTCGCCGCCGTAGATCCCGCGGCTCTTCTTGTCGGCAACCTTCACGCCGCCCGTGCTGACGTCAACCACAAGCAGACGGCCCATGGGGACTTCGACGCCCATCAATCGACCAGTGGCGATGACCTGAACGAGGAGGCGGCTGTTGCCGGCCCAGCGAACGTCGGTGATCGGTAATTCGCCGATCCGGACCATGGTCGTCTTGGACGCGCTCTCGTCCGGCCTGAACAGCATGATCTGCGAGATGTTGCGGGCCACGCTGACCGCGGCAACCCGCTGTCCGTCGGGTGACACGCGCGGCATTTTTATCGACGGCAAGGCGGCAAAGGCGCTGATCGGGATGGTCGGCGGCGCCTGCGCCAGGGCCATGGTGGAGGACAGCAACGTAGCGATAGCAATCAAGGATAGCCGCATGGCCCGTTCCTCCCCTTTACGCAGACACGGCATGCAACGTTTGTCGCTCGGCCAGCTATACGCAATTGCAATCGCCCGCGCCGGACAACATAGGCGGCTAGCGCGTCAACTGCCTGTCCGGTCGACGTAATTGCTGTGATGCCAGGCCCGGATCGCGCGGCCGCTGGCATCGAGGTCGAAGCGCAGCTCTTCGGCCAGGCTGTCGTCGGCGCGAACGCGTCGGAAGAGATTGCCCGAAACGTGACGGAATTTCTCCGCGTCCTTGGCGACGGACGCCGTGTAGAGCGGCGCAACGAGCAGATCGTCGCCATAGGCCGAGATGTATACGTCATCGTCATAGCGCGGCGTCGAGTAGCTGCCTTCGTAGATCGCGAGGTCTGGCTTCTGTTTCCCGGTTACCGGGGCCGGCACGGTCGCCGCTGTGGGGACTGCCTTTGCGGCGGATACCGCCTTGCCAATGTCGGCCGCCGTCAGGTCGTAAAGCTCGCGCGCATACTTTCCCGGATTGGCGTCGTTGACGTTGACCATGACGATATAGGCGAGCTTGTCCTGCGGTCTCATCATCAGGCTGGCGCGATAGCCGGGACAATAGCCGCCATGGCCGATCATCGTCTTGCCGGCGTGCTGAAAGCTGGCGAAGCCCAAACCCCAGGTCTCGTCGGGTTTGTCGGGGGTCATCCAATGGACTCGCTGCATCTCTCGCAGGGTCGAAGATTTGAGGATGGTATCGCCGCCCTGCTCGAGGAGCCTGAACTGCCACGAAGCGAACTTGCCCAAATCCTCGACGGTCGAGGCAAAGCCGGCGGCGGGCGCAAGCGCGTTGACGGTGTAGAAAGGGAACGGTTTGCGGTCCCATCCCGCCTTGCGCGCCTGATAGCCGACCGCCAGCTCTTTTCCATACAACCGCTCCGGGAGTTCGGACGTGGTTCTGGTCAAGCCCAGGGGGGTCAGAAAATGGGCGCGAATATAGTCGTGATAGCCCTGGCGCGAGGTCGACGCGACAGCTTCACCGAGCAAGGTCATGCCGAGGTTGGAATATTGCTGATAATCATAGGCGCGGTAGAGGTTCGACTGTTCGGCAAGGCGGGATTTGACCGAGGCAAGATCGGGGAATTCGGCGCGCGTCCAATAGGGCGTGTCAGCCTCACGCGGCAGGCCGGCGACATGGCTCATGATGCCGCGAGCGGTGACCGGCCCATCGGGCTTTTCAACGTCCTTGATCTTATACCAGTCGATATAGGTGCCAATCGGCTTGTCGATGTCGAGCCGTCCCGCGTCGCGCTCGCGCATCGCGGCCATGCTGGTGAACAGCTTCGATATCGAACAAATGCTGTAGCGAGTCTGCGACGTGGCGGGCACGCGAGCTTCGACATTGGCGTGGCCGAAGCCCCGCGACCAGATGATTTGCTGATCGTGGACGATCGCCACCGACGCGCCGGGAACGCCTTCGTGTGCGAGTTGGGTCGCCATCCACTTGTCGGCGATCCGCAGCTTCGCCGCCACCTTGGGATCCGCGCTCAACGGAGCGGCGCCCGCATGTCCAACAATTCCAAGTGTAAAAACTAGCGCGGCCGACGCAAACAACCCGTTCCTCATGATGCCCCCTGGTCCACCCCTGCTAGAAGTGAGGCTAGCCGATGCGCGCCAAAAGGAAAGCCCGCCGGAGCCATCCGGCGGGCCGCTCTTTTCGGAGCAGGAATTGTCGCGTCAGCCGTTACCTCCAGCCAGCGCCGCGAGCAGGAGCAGCGCGACGATGTTGGTGATCTTGATCATCGGATTGACCGCCGGTCCCGCGGTATCCTTGTAGGGATCGCCGACGGTGTCGCCGGTGACCGCGGCCTTATGGGCCTCGCTGCCCTTGCCGCCGTGGTTGCCGTCTTCGATGTACTTCTTGGCATTGTCCCACGCGCCGCCGCCCGAGGTCATCGAGATGGCGACGAACAGGCCCGACACGATTACGCCGAGGAGCAAGGCGCCGAGCGCGGCGAAGCCCTCGGCCTGGCCGGCGACTGCCGTGATCACGAAGTAGACGACGATCGGCGCCAGCACCGGCAGGAGGCTGGGGACGATCATCTCCTTGATCGCCGCCTTGGTGACGAGGTCGACGGTCCGCGCGTAGTTCGGCCGCGAAGTGCCATCCATGATGCCGGGGTTGGTGCGAAATTGCTCGCGCACGTCCTTGACCACGTCGCCGGCGGCGCGACCGACCGCGGTCATCCCCATTGCCCCGAACAAATAGGGCAGCAGCGCGCCGAGCAGCAGCCCGACGATGACGTAGGGATTCTCGAGGCTGAAATTGACCTCGAGCCCGGGGAAGAACTCGCGCAAATCGGTCGTGTAGGCGGCGAACAGCACCAGCGCGGCGAGGCCGGCCGAACCGATCGCATAGCCCTTGGTCACCGCCTTGGTGGTGTTGCCGACCGCGTCGAGCGCATCGGTCTTGGCGCGAACGCTGTCGTCGAGCCCCGCCATTTCGGCGATGCCGCCGGCATTGTCGGTGACCGGGCCGTAGGCGTCGAGCGCGACGACCATGCCCGCCAACGCGAGCATCGCGGTGGCCGCAAATGCGATCCCCATCAGCCCGGCAAGCGCATAGGCGATGATGATCCCGGCGCAGATTACAAGCGTCGGCATGGCGGTCGATTCGAGGCTGATCGCGAGCCCCTGGATGACATTAGTGCCGTGGCCGGTCTCGGATGCCTTGGCAATCGAGCGGACCGGGCGATAGTTGGTCCCGGTGTAATATTCGGTGATCCAGATGATCAGCCCGGTGACCACCAGGCCGAGCAACATGCACCAGTAGAGGTCCATGCCGGTAAAGCTGGTTTCGCCGGCGGTGATCACGGCGTTGAGGTCGCCGAGCGCGAACTGGGTGGCGAAGAAGATCGCGATGGCCGAGGTCACCGCGGTGACCCCGAAGCCCTTATACATCGCGCCCATGATGCTGGTGCCCTTACCGAGGCGGACGAAATAGGTGCCGAGGATCGAGGTGACGATGCACACGCCGCCGATCAGCAGTGGCAAGCTCATCAGCGCGAGCAGGCCATCGCCCGCGGTGCGGACGAGAAGCGCAGTGAGGACCATGGTCGCACCAACGGTGACGACATA
>JALYQH010000356.1 GCA_030855945.1 Pseudomonadota bacterium
CGAAGGCGGGTGAAGACAGGTCGGCGAAGCCGTCACAGATTATGCATCAGCTCCGACCAGTTGACGTCGGGCACGGCGTTGTAAGGTGGGTAGAAGCGGCCGTGGCGGCTGTACAGGCCATAGGCCCAAGTGAATGGTCGGGTATAAATGTATGGCAGAGCGTCCTTGACCATCGGATGCCACTGCAAATTGTTCGACTGGCGAAGCTCGATCAAATCGATCGGCCGGCCGTCTGCGGTCAATCCTATCCACCGTTGATTTGAGTCGACCAATAACCAACCGGCTGCCGTTTTAACTTCGGTAACCGCATGGGATTCCGTGCGGGGCGTAGCGAAGGACTCCAAAGCTGAACCCGTTTCGGCCGTGCTGTAAATTGCGGCATGACGAGTTTCAAAGCCACGCGCGCGCAATACGGTTTCGATCGCCCGGCTGCGATCGAAACAAAGCCCATAGCCAATGCGAATAAGGTCTGGAAGTTCTCTCGGACGCCCTTCCGGAATCCCTCGATTGATCGGCGCAGCGGAGAGAATATGGTCCTGCACCGCTAGTATGACGGCGATTTCCTCGCGCACGCCTCGGGCGGGCGTTGGCCTAACCGGCGGGAGGGCCAGCCGGTCGACAATCGCCGCATCGGCCGGACTAATCGCGAGCGAGACTTCGTGGGCCCCCGCGAATGCGACCGCACCGACGCCAGCGCCAATCGTAAGCAATGCAATGATCCAACGCCGCATCGTCACTCCAAAAAATGCGTCCCCGTGCCATGTTTTAGCAATAGCAGGCGCAGTGGACGCCATGGGCGCACGACGCTAGGCAACTTTACCCCACCCTGACACCATCCCACAATAGGCCGGTTGATTGTTCGCATATTGGTTCCTTTTCGCATATTTTGCCGTGGGGGTATTGCTCGGCAGCCACGATGAAACGACCCAGCGTTCGCGCCCTCGGCCGATGCTTGCCCTGGGAGCCTTGCTGATCGCGGTGCTGGTCGGATTTCGCTACGAGGTCGGGGCCGACTGGCAGGCCTATCAGCGAATGTTCGCTTTTGCCGGGCTCGCGAATTTCGACCGGATATTGGCGCTAAAGGATCCCGGCTACCAAATTCTCAACTGGCTCGCCCAGCAGTTCGGGGCCGGTATCTGGATGGTCAATCTGGTTTGCGGTTCGCTGCTGGCATGGGGTCTGTCGCGCTTCGCCCGGGTACAGCCAGAGCCGTGGCTAGCGGTGCTGATCGCCATCCCCTACCTCGTCGTGGTCGTAGCCATGGGCTATTCGCGGCAAGGGGTTGCGATCGGCCTGCTGCTCGCCGGGTTGGCCGCAATCTCGCGCGGCGCTTCCCCGTTGCGGTTCGTTCTCTATGTCGCCGCCGCCGCGCTGTTTCACAAGACGGCGGTGATTGCGTTGTTGCTGGTGGTGTTTGCATCGGAGAAGAATCGGTTTCTCAATACCACCGCGCTGGTGGCTGCATTCGTGCTGATGTACGACATATTTCTCGACGATTCGGTCGACACCTTCATGAATACATATATCGATGCCGAATATTCGTCACAGGGCGCAGCGATCCGTATTGCGATGACGGTCTTGCCGGCGGCTCTCTTTCTTCTCCGGCCGAACAAGTTCGGTTTCTTGCCGCGGGAAAAAAAGGTCTGGATCAACTTTTCGATCGCTACATTTGTGTTACTAGCGATGCTGTTTCTGCTTCCTTCGTCCACAGCGGTCGATCGCCTGACTCTTTATATCATCCCCTTGCAGATCGTCATCCTGTCGAGATTTCCGATCGCGTCGGGATCAAGGACGGTGGTCAGGATATTGGTGGTCGTTTATTGTTTTGCTATTCAGTTCGCCTGGTTGAATTACGCCTCGCATGCTAATGAATGGATCCCTTACCGTCTCTATTCTTTTGGCGCGGGCGGCGGAAATTAATGCGCGAACATAATTGTGAATCGGCGCATCGTCGGGGTCGCGATGACGCTTGTCGGCACTCTGCGTTGCCGGGGCGATGGACGACGTGAGGATCGCGGCCTTCACCAAATATGACCGCGAGGCGGCGAGCACGCGGCAGCGGGTGCTGCAATATTTGCCGGCGCTGAGCGAAGCCGGGATCCACGTCGACTATCATCCCTTGCTCGGTGATGATTATGTGCGCGGCCTGGCGACTGGCCGCAAATCCTCGAAGGCGGCGATCGCGCGCGCTTATTGGCGGCGCATGACGCATTTGCTCCGCGGCCCCGATTACGACGCGATCTGGATTTATGCGGAGCTGTTCCCCTATTTGCCGGCGGCGTTCGAACGGCTCGCCTTCAGCCGCGGCAAGCCGGTTGTCTATGATACCGACGATGCCTTTTTCCTTGCCTATGACGACCACCGGAACGCGTGGGTCCGGCGCCTGCTCGGCGGCAAGCTGGACGCGCTGATGGCGGGGGCGGCGGCGTGCTGCTGCGGCAACCCATATTTGCGCGATCATGCGGCGCGGTGCTGCCGGCGAAGCATCGTCCTCCCGACTGTTGTGGACACGGATATCTACGCTCCTTCTCCGGCGCGCGGCGAGACGCGGCCGCTCGTAATTGGCTGGATCGGCTCTCCCTCCACCTGGCCGAACGTGCGCCCCTTGTTGCCGCTGCTTGGGAGACTATGCCGCGCGCATGACCTTCGTTTCCGCGCGGTCGGCGCGGGGGTCGGAGCCGAACGGGACCGGTTCGACGGGCTCGATCTGGTCGAATGGAGCGAAGCCGCCGAAGTGGCCGAGGTGCAGGCGATGGACATCGGCATCATGCCGCTTGACGATCTGCCGTTCCAGCGCGGCAAGTCGGGCTACAAGCTAGTCCAATATATGGCGTGCGGACTGCCGGTCATTGCCTCCCCCGTCGGAGTCAATTGCCAGATCGTTGTCAATGGCGTCACTGGGCACCTGGCGACAAGCGAGGCGGAGTGGAATGAGGCGCTGTCGCGGTTGATCGGCGACCCGGCGCTGCGCGCGCGGATGGGGCAGGCGGGGCGTGCATCGGCGGTGGAAAACTACTCGCTCTCTTCGCAGGCGCCGCGCCTGGTCGAGCTGTTTCGGTCGGTGGTGATGACGCATGACCGTTGACCAAGCCTCGACGCGCCGAGTGCTCTATTTGTCGTACGACGGAATGACCGATCCGCTCGGCGGGTCACAGGTCCTGCCTTACCTGGCGGGTCTCGCCGCGCTCGGTCACTCGATCGACCTGATCAGCTGCGAGAAACCCGGGATCGCGGATCGGCAATGGGACGAGGTCCGGGCACGGTGCGCAAGCGGCGGAATCGCATGGCACCCGATCGCTTATCACAAGCGTCCGCCCGTGGTCTCGACTGTGTGGGATATGGCCGCGATGAAGCGCAAGGCATGGGTGCTCGCCGCCGCCGGACAGTTCGATGTGGTTCATTGCCGAAGTTATATCGCGGCGATCGTAGGCCTGGCGATGAAGGCCCGCTTCGGGACGCGCTTCCTGTTCGACATGCGCGGTTTCTGGGCCGACGAAAAGGTCGAGGGTGGGAGCTGGCCGCAATCCAATCCGCTGTTCCGCGCGGTCTATCGCCATTTCAAGCGGCGAGAGACGGACTTTTTGCAAGGCGCTGACGTGACCGTCAGCCTGACCCGGACTGCGCGCGACGAGCTGTTGACGCGTCCCGCTGCCGGGCGTCCGCCGCAACGGATCGAAGTTATCCCATGCTGCGTCGATTTCGATCATTTCGC
>JALYQH010000002.1 GCA_030855945.1 Pseudomonadota bacterium
TTCCTCCAGCGCGCCTACGACCAGGTCGTCCACGATGTCGCCATCCAGAATCTGCCGGTCCGTTTCGCGATGGACCGCGCGGGACTGGTCGGCGCCGATGGTTGCACCCATGCCGGCGCGTTCGACCTCGCCTATCTGTGCACGCTGCCGAATTTCGTGGTGATGGCGGCGGCCGACGAGGTCGAATTATGCCACATGGTGCACACCATGGCGCTCCACGACAGCGGACCGTCCGCCGTGCGCTATCCGCGCGGCAATGGGCGCGGGCTCGAGCTCCCGGCGGTGCCGCAGCGGCTCGAGATCGGCAAGGGAAGGATCGTCCGCGAGGGCAAGAAAGTCGCCATATTGTCGCTCGGCACGCGGCTTGAGGAGGCCGAGAAGGCCGCTGCTCTGCTCGAGGCCAAGGGACTGTCGACGACGGTTGCCGACATGCGCTTCGCCAAGCCGCTCGACGAGGAATTGATCCGCCGCCTGCTGACCAGCCACGAGGTCGCGGTGACGATCGAGGAAGCGTCGGTCGGCGGGTTCGGCGCGCATGTGCTGACGCTGGCGAGCGACGAGGGGCTGACCGACGCGGGCCTGAAGATCCGCACGATGCGGCTGCCCGATGTTTTCCAGGACCATGACAATCCGGTGAAGCAATATGACGATGCCGGCCTCAATGCCCCGCACATCGTCGAGACCGTGCTCAAAGCGCTGCGCCGCAACGATTTGGGCGCGGGGGCCGACGCCGGAGCGATCGCCTGACGCCCGGTTATTGGGTTCTGGCGGCGGTGCTGGGCCTGCTCGCATTGTTCTTCGCGACCATGCCGATCGCGGCTCGGCGCCAGCAGCGGCTTGCGCGCGGCCGGCGGCCGATCGATGCCGCCGGGTTCGAGCAGGCAATGGCCGCGCGCGGGGTGACGAGCACCACCGCGCGCTTCCTGTGGACCGACCTGCAGGCCTTTTATCACGCCCCGCTGCGGCCGATGCCCGACGACCGGCTCGAAAGCATGATCGCGGTCGACCGGCCCGAGATTGAGGACCTGGTGACGCGCTTTTGGGGAGGGATGCGCGGCAACGACGCGCGCCCGCCGGCCGCGCCGCTGAGCAACGATCCGAACATTGTCGAGCTTGGTCGCCACCTCGACCTGCTCGCCGGCTGGTCGATCAGGGGGTCGGCATGACAAAGAAATTCAAACCCGCCGATCGTCTCGCCAGCTTTCGTTTCGCCATTCGTGGCCTGCGCACGATGCTGGTCCAGGAACATAATTCCCGCATCCATTTGGTCGCGGCGGTGGCCGTCATCATCGCCGGAAGCGCGCTCGGGTTGGACGCCGGCGAATGGCGCTGGATCATTCTCGCGGTGGCTATGGTGTGGTTGGCCGAAGCCTTCAACACGGCGATCGAGCGATTGGGGGACGCGGTCAGCCTCGAACATCACCCGCAAATCGGAATCGCCAAGGATGTCGCGGCGGCCGGAGTGCTGATTGCCTCGCTTTGCGCCTCCCTTATCGGCCTGTCGATATTCGTGCCTAGCGTCGGTCGTTGGGTGGCGTCGTGAGCGGCTGGCGGAAATGGGGCCGCCGCGCGCTTGCCGCGCTGGCGGTTCTGCTCGTCCTCTTGTCGTTTCTGCCGCTGTGGCAGACCGACCGTTGGTGGGTGCGGCAGTGGGATTATCCGCGAATCCAAGTCGCCGGGCTGCTGCTGATCGTCGGCGCGGGAGTGTTTTTTACGCGGCTGAAGCGCGGGCGCGGCTTTTGGTCGCTTGCCGCCGCGATGGTCGCCGCGCTCCTCTGGCAGGTCAGCCATTTCCTTGCTTATCTGCCGCTCTATCCCAAGGAGGTGGCGAGTGCTTCGCCATGTCCAGCGGAGCGCGGCCTGTCGCTGCTCAACGCCAATGTGCTGCTCAACAATGACGATTATGCCCCGCTGCTGAAACTCGTCGCCGAGCGGCGGCCCGACGTGCTGCTGCTGCTCGAGCCGGGGACTGAGTGGGCCAGGGCCGTCGCTCCGCTGGCGAAGGACTATCCCTACCGCCTGTCCGAGCCGGTGCCCAATACCTATGGCATGATGTTGATGTCGCGCCTGCCCATGACGGGCGGCATCGACCATCTGCTCCAGGCAGGAGTCCCCTCGGCCGAGGTCCGGCTGACCCTGCGCGGCGGACAGGACGTGATCCTCCACGCGCTTCATCCCGAACCGCCATGGCCCGGCGACGACAGCGGTGAGCGCGACGCCGAGCTGGTCGCGACCGGGCGTAAGGTGCGCAATTCGGGGCGCGCCTCGATCGTGATGGGCGATCTCAACGATGTCGCCTGGTCGCGCACCTCGCGGCTGTTCCAGAAGGTCGCGGGAATGGGCGATCCGCGCATCGGCCGCGGCTTCTACCCGACCTTCACCGCCGAATATTCCGCTGCTGCGCTGGCCGCTCGACCATCTGTTCGTCAGCCCCCACTTCGACATCGTCGAGATCGACCGGCTGGGCGGCATCGGGTCGGACCTTTTCCCGATCTTCTTCCGCATCTGCCTGGCCGACCGCGCCGGCGAGCGCCAGGTCGCCCCCAATGCCTCCGCAGCGACCGAGGCGGAAGCAGGCGAGGAGCTGCGCGAAGG
>JALYQH010000023.1 GCA_030855945.1 Pseudomonadota bacterium
CGGTCGAGCTGGCGGCGCAGGTAGAGCGCCCCGCCGCGGATGTTGTCGGCGAGGTCGAGGGGCTTGACGCCAAGTTCGGCAGCGGTTGCCGGCATCAGCTGCATGACGCCCAGCGCGCCCTTGACGCTGACGGCGCTCATTCGGCCGCGCGATTCCTGCCACGCCACCGCTTCGAGCAATCCCGCCTGGAGGCCATGATTGCGCGCCGCATCGGCCAGCAGGGTTATCGGGGTCGCATTGCTCTGCGCAACGGGCGCCGAGGGCCGCTTGATCGCGGTCGCTTCGGTAGCGGTGAACAGCGTCGGCTGATCGTAGGTCTGGGCCTGCCCCGAGGAATCGATCTCGATGACCTGGCCAAACGCCGGGCCGGCGAAGGCGATCAGTGCGAGGGGGACAATGAACAGCGGCTTCAACATCATTGCATATGATCCGGTGCATAACCTGGCGTGGGGGCGAAGGAGACCATCCCGGCAAGCGCCGCGACGGCAATGATCCAGCTTGCCAGCACTTTGGTCACGATAGCATAGCCTTGCCCCGCGAGCCATTGCGCCGGAATCAGCAATAGCAGCAGAAACAATGCGATAGCGAGTCCCGCGTGCAAATCCAGCAGCGCAGCGACGGCGCCGGCCCAAAAGCCGTTGTTGACGCCGATGGCAATCGCGGCCGCGGTCGGCAGGCGGCGGAGATAGGCGAGGGCGGCGGTCGCGGCGGTGCTGACCAACAGGCCGAGGAGCACGGCGTGGCGGACCGCTTCGGGAACAGTGACCAGGCTTGCGAGCAAGGCGGCGGCGACGAGCGCGGCAAGGCCGAGCCACGCCGCCTGCCGCGAGGCGCTCGCCAGCGCGAGGCCCGAGGCGGCGCACAGCAGCAGCAGAGGTAATATTCCGCCGTTCAAAGCCCCATCGCCTCCGCAACAAACCACAAGCCCGCGATTGTGACCGCGGCGCCGGCAAAGCGCAACGCATATGCGCCCCGGCGAAGCCCCTTTGCGAACCCGAGGCCGATGCCGGCGAGGTGTAATAGACCGGTCGAGATGACAAATCCGAGACTGTAGCCGATCGGATCGGCGGCCGAGGGTAGCTCCTGGCCGTGGGCATAGCCGTGAAACAGAGCGAAGACGCCGACCACAGCGCAGGCAACCGCCACCGGCGCGCGCACCGCGAAGGCGATGAGCAGGCCGAGCGTCACCACCGACAGCGCGATTCCGAATTCTACCGGTGGGAAGGGAATGCCGGCGATGCCCAGCCCGCCGCCGCCCGCCATCGCCGCCGGAAACAGCATCGGCAGCACGTAGACCAACGGCCGGCCAAGGAACGCGCCCCAAATGCCTACCGAGATCATCGCCAGCGCATGATCGAGCCCCGACAAGGGATGCGCGAACCCCATCGCCACGCCGCCGGCGAGGCCGGTGTCGTCATGGGCATAGGCCGGAACCGCGAAACAGAGCGCGAAGAGCAGCGCCGCGATCCGCCGAATTGCGCGCGCGGCACTAATCGTTAAACCATGGGTTTCTTCATGGTCATCCCGTGGCGGGGCCGGGCACCTCGGCCGAGCCGATAGCGAAAGAAGCGAAGTTTGATGCGTATCCTTGCCGGCGGACTTGCCCTGCTTCTGATTGCCGCGCCCGTCGCGGCGCATGATTTCTGGATCGAGCCTAACCGCTTCACCGTCGCCGCCAACGCGCCCGTCGGCGTCACCTTCCAGGTCGGCCATGGCGCCGCGAACCAGCGCTGGGGCCTCGGCTCCGACCGGATCGTGATGATCGCCGACTATTTCGGCGGGGCGCGGCGCGACCTCCGCGGCGATTTGCGCAGCGGCGGCGCGGCCGACCTCATCACCCGGTTCGACAGGCCGGGGCTGCACGTCGTGGCCCTGCAAAGCGACTATGCGCTGTCCGATCTGCCCGCGATCCGGTTCAACGACTATGCCAAGGAAGAAGGGCTTGCGCTGATCATCGCAACCCGCGCGCGCACCGGCCAGACCAATCGTCCCGGCCGGGAGAAATATAGCCGCCGGGCAAAAGCGCTGGTCCAGGTCGGGCCGATGACCCGGGCTAATCAGGCGCTCGCCACCCGGCCGATCGGCCTCAAGCTCGAAATCGTGCCAGAGCGCAATCCCTATGCGCTCGGCAGCAACCGCCGCTTGCCGGTGCGGGTGCTCTACAAGGGCCGTCCGCTGGCGAATGCCACGGTCAAGCTGACCCGGCTCGAGAATGACGAGCGGCCCGCCGGCGTGGCCGTGACCAATGCTGCCGGCCGCGCCGTCTTCCGCGTTCCAGCAGCCGGGGCGTGGCAAATGAACGTGGTGTGGGGCGAGCCCGTCGCCAACGATCGTCGGGTTGATTTCGACACCACCTTCTCCAGCCTGACGTTCGGCTATCCGGCCGCTCGCTGAGGCACCGCCAGGCAGGCGCCACATCGCGCCGCGCTGCGGTTTTCGCGGCAGCTGATCAAGGACATGCATCGTGGGAGTATTGGCCGTCACGCGATCCGTTTAGTCAACCTCGACCGGCTGGGCCGTGCGCGAAACGGGGGGCAGACTGCCCTCGCTCACATTTGCAGGCTCGGAGTTCGGATCGGCGCGGAACGACTCGCCAAACTCCTTACCGAATTGGTCTTCTGGCGCGCTCGACTGCGCCGCCGTCTGGTTTGCCTCGGGGGCATCACCCCCGCTTGCACTGCAAGCGGAAAGTGATGCCCCCGATAACAACAACAGTACGATCCGTAGCGAATGATTCGCCACTTGTTCGTTACGGCCGGGTTTGAGGCCGCGGAGCTCCGCGCATCCCGGCGTTGAGGTAGGGGAAACGCGGCATGATGAAGGTCGCATTGCTCGCAGCGCCGTCGGTATAGGCTACGAGCCCGGTCGGCGCATCCGAAGGCTGGCACAGACCAAGCTGGGTCTGAACGCCGTTGATCGGGATCGGATGGCACAAGCGGCCCATCGCGACCCGCAACACAATGTCGACCACGTCGTCGCCCGGACGGCGTCCGTTGGGGAAGCCGGCCAGATCGTCGGCGACCACACCCAAGGCCTTTTGCGAGGTCAATGGGGTTGGATTGACCGCCGTGTTGAGACGCAGCATTTCCGACCCGGTAACGGTCGATTGCTGGTTGAGCGTGGCGATCCCGGTCAGGAACACCGCAACCAGATCCCGACGCGGGAAGTTGGTCGGAGCCAGCGTCGCGAAATTGGTTCCAAGCGTGGCGTTGACCGCGCCGCGGAACAATTGGTTGAGATATTCCGGATAGGTCGGGTTGGTGATGTAATCGGCCAGCGCCCGATCCTGGGGCGGCTCAGCGGCGTTGAACCGATCCTTGTCCTTCAGGCCGATCACGATTTCGTTGACGAGCGGCGAGCCGAGACGCGAAACCTGAACCAACGCGCCACCCTGGTTGTCGGGTCGCTCGTAGGTTGGGTCGGTCTTGAGCATACGCGATTGCGGCAGGCTCGCCGAACTCCACACGCCGATGACGCCGTTGCCATTCCCGGTCAGGCACGAAATCGGCACTTCGAGCGCGAGGGTGGTGACATTGTAATGGTTGATCAGTTCCTGATTCTCGTCGCGTTGCGTGATGCCGCCCGGGAACGGCCCGAACTGCGGGACGCTGTAAACCGGGTCGGCCTCGCCCTGGATCGGGACGAAGTTCACCAGGTCGAAAATCGGGCCGAGGTTGACCGCGAACTGTTCTTCACGCTGCCCGACAAACAATTTCCCTGCGGATCCGCAGCGGGGAATCGAAACATTGTAGATGAAACGATCCGAATATGCCGAATATTGATCGATTGTTTTGTTGCCGGCATTGTCGAACGGCTTGAAGAAAATGTTTTGATTGCGATCGACATCCCTAAGCAGAGCGCCCGATGCACTGCGGCGGTCACCGACGACCTGAGAGACCTGAAA
>JALYQH010000024.1 GCA_030855945.1 Pseudomonadota bacterium
GCCTGGCCGACCGACCTGCTCGCCGCCCCTGCCCCGCCCGATTCCGACCCGCCCGCCGATAGCGCGGGCTCCGCCAATCGACTTGCCGCGACCCCGTTCGACGGCGTCGAGCTGCCCGAAACGCGCAACCGGCTCGCCGGATGGAGCGCCGATCGCCAGCGGCTGTTTCTCGCCGCGCTGGCCGAGACCGGATCGGTCCATTCCGCAGCGGCGGCGGCGCGGCTGGCGGCGCGTTCGGCCTATCGGCTGCGCACCCGCTCCCCGGCGTTCGCCGCCGCGTGGGATACCGCACTCCAGCTGTCGGTCGGCCGCCTGTCGGCGATCGTGTTCGACCGCGCCATCAACGGCCGGGTCGAGCAAATGTATCAGGACGGCTTGCTGGTCGGCGAGCGGCGCGTGCCGAGCGACAAATTGCTGACCTGGCTGCTCGCCCGGCTCGATCCCAAGCGCTTTGCCTTGCCCTGGGAGCAGCGCGGCGATGGCGATCCGCAGGCCGACGCCGTCGCCGCTTTCCCGGCGCTGCTCGATAGCCTCGCCGATGTCCCGAATTAACCCCCGTCACCGTGACCTTTGGGACGTTTCGCGCGCGCAGCTCGTCCGGGGAAGCGTTCGAGGAATCCCCGTCCGCCAACTAATCGGACAGGTTCATCTCGACGGTATATTGGCTGGGCGACCAGCCGGAGAAGGAGGCGAAGCCGACCAGGATGGCGAACAGCGCGAGCGCGAACGTCACCACGCCGATCGTGACCATCCGGCTTTCGCGCTCCCTCGGATCGGCGACCTCGGACTGCTTGACGATCGGCGGCGGGTCGCGGCGGATTCGCGATACGCGGGGGACGGGCGCCAGATCGACGGACTGTTTGGCGGAGGGAAGCGGACGGGTCATGGCGCCGCACGCTAGGCCCAAGCGGTTAGCATCGGGTTAGCGGCGGGCCAAAGCGCACCATCGTCCGGCCGCATTTGCCTGCTGTGGCGGACTGCGATAGCCACCGGCCTGGCGGCGATTGGAGGAGCGTGGCGATGGCGATCGACTGGCGGCCAATCCTGTTCGCGCTCGCCGCATCCTTGGCCGCTCCCGGTCAGGCCCAGACTCCGGCTCAGGCATCGCCGGCCTCGGTTCCGCAGGCTTGGACCGACTCCGGCCCCGACGCGGCCTCGATCCGCCTGACCGAGCCGGACTGCCGATCGACCGCCGCCGCGAACCCCGACGAAATCCTCGTCTGCGCCGAGCGGTCCGATCCCTACCGGATCGACCCGGCGATCCTCTCCGCCGGCCGCGCGGTCGATGCCAGCCCCGAGCGGAGGCCCGCCTATCAGAGCGTCGGTGTCGACAAATGCTCGCCGGTCGGGATCGCTGGCTGTCCGGGCCGCGACGTCATCCCGGTCACCCGGATCGCGCTGACCATTGCCCGGGCGGCGCTGATGGCGGCGAAGGGCGACGACTGGCGCGAGGTGTTCCGCACCCGCGAGGACGAATATCGGCTGATGCGCGAAGCCAAGGCCAAGGCCGCCCGCGACAAGGTCCGAGTCAGCCTGGGCCCACGCCCACGCTGAGCGGGACTCTTGTGAGCCTTCGTGCGTTTGCTCGTCCATGCCGTCGACCGTCATCAACCGCTTCGACTATCGCCCCGAGATGCGCGAGCTGGTCGTGACGTTCGTCACCGGCCGGCGCTATCTCTATTCGGACGTGCCCGAAGAAACGGTCAGGCGGTTCGCGGCGGCATCGTCGAGAGGCGCCTATTTCAACCGCCGCATCCGCGACCATTATGCGTACCGCGAGCTTACCGAGTCGCTGTGACTGGCAGCGGCTCGATCAGATCGCGCCGCCGCGCAACGGGCGCCGCTTGAGTCCGCTGCGGACGATCTGCCAGCAGCGCTGCGTCGCGCTCGCCCGGTCATTGTCGGCGACTCGGCGCAAGGTCATCGAGCCGGCAAGCTCGAACGCCGCGCCGCCTTCGATCATGCCCGACAGCCGCAATGGCACATCGACGAGCGACGAGTCCGCCCAGGCTCCGCCTTCGCCGGCCGGCCCGACCTCGGCGCTGATGACCGCGAACGGTCGATGGGCCTTGGCGAACTCGGCTTCGGTCAGCCCGCTGGCGCGGCCGTCGTCGCTCCAATATTTGCGTGCATCGGCGAAGCGGCCGGACGCAAGCAGCCCGGCGTAGCGCTCGACGAGCTGGCGGGCCGCTTCGTCACGGTGATTGTCGTTGGCGCCCGAGGGAACCGGCTGGTGGTGGCGACCCGTCACCACCTGAACGAAAGCTGCGGCCCAGACTCTCTTCATCGCTCATTCTCGCTGCACGTCCCCCCGCGCATCAGCGGTCCAATGGCGGCTTCGTTCCAAACCGCCGAACATTACGGAACCGCCCGCCGCAGCGTTCGTTTCGCCAGCAGAACAGCATAATCAGGGAGAAGCATCATGGGTGACGACAATCGCGATACGCGGGACACGCGGGAACCGAGAGATACCGTCGAACGCACGACGATCGTCGAGACCGGAAATGGCGGCGGCGGTGGCGGCGGCGTGCTTGCCGTGGTGCTGCTGATTGTCGTCATCCTGGTGCTGTTGTTCCTGTTTCGCGACCAGCTCGGCATGGGCGGCGACACCACCGAAGTGTCGATCCCCGACCAAATCGACGTCAACATCAACTGATTTGAACTTCGCGGTCGACGCGCGTAACCCCCTCGCTTCCCGATGGAGCGAGGGGTCTTGCGTTGGCGACCAGTGACTATCTGACCGGCTTCGGATCGCATTTCGAAAGCGAGGCCGTGCCCGGCGCCTTGCCCAAGGGCCGCAACAGCCCGCAACGCCCGCCGTTCGGCCTCTATACCGAACAATTGTCCGGAAGCGCCTTCACCGCGCCGCGCCACGAGAACCGCCGCAGCTGGCTGTACCGGATGCGGCCGACGGCCGACCACCCACCGTTCGCCCGCTACGCCGGCGCGCAGCTATTCGCACCAGGCACGGTCGACGAGCCGATTGCGCCCAACCGGCTGCGCTGGGATCCGCCCGCCGACCTTCCCGCCGGTGTGGATTTCGTCGACGGGCTGGTGACGATGATGGCCAATCGCGACCCGGCCGACCTCGAAGGCGTCGCGGTCCACCTCTACCGCGCGGCGAAGTCGATGACCGACCGCGTCTTCGCCAATGCCGACGGCGAACTGCTGATCATTCCGCAGGCCGGAACGCTGCGCATCGTCACCGAGATGGGACGGATGGAGGTAGCCCCCGGCTGGGTCGGACTGGTGCCGCGCGGCGTGCGCTTTCGGGTCGAGGTCGACAATGAGGCGACCGGCTATGTCGCCGAGAATCATGGCGCGATGTTCCGCCTGCCCGAGCTTGGTCCGATCGGCGCCAACGGCCTCGCCAATCCGCGCGACTTCGAAACCCCGGTGGCGGCGTATGAGGATGTCGAGCGGCCGTGCGAGCTGGTCCAGAAGTATCTTGGCTCGCTGTGGACGACGACGCTCGACCACAGTCCGCTCGACGTCGTCGCCTGGCACGGCAACCTGGTCCCGTGGCGTTATGAATTGGCGCGCTTCAACGCCATCGGCAGCATCAGCTTCGACCATCCCGACCCGTCAATCTTCACCGTCCTGACCTCGCCCAGCGACGTTCCCGGCCGCGCCAACGCCGACTTCGTGATCTTTCCGCCGCGCTGGATGGTCGCGGAAGGGACCTTTCGCCCGCCCTGGTTCCACCGCAACGTGATGAGCGAGGCGATGGGGCTGGTCCACGGCGCCTATGACGCCAAGGCCGAAGGCTTCGCGCCGGGCGGTCTCTCGCTCCACAATTTAATGAGCGGACACGGTCCCGACGTGGCGAGCTGGCGCGGCGCGAGCGAGGCCGAGCTGAAGCCGCAGAAGATCGACGGAACGTTGGCGTTCATGGTCGAGAGCTGCTGGCCTTACGTCCCGACCCGCTTCGCGCTCGAGCGGGCACAGCCGGACTACGACCAGGCATGGGCGGACTTCCCCAAGGCGGAGCTGCCGCGATGAATCGTCTGGATGAAACGCACGACCCGCAGCGCGTGAGCTGGGTCGAAAGCGCCAACGGCCACGCCGATTTCCCGGTACAGAATTTGCCGCTCGGCATCTTTTCGGTCGCGGGCGCGGAGCCGCGCA
>JALYQH010000042.1 GCA_030855945.1 Pseudomonadota bacterium
TGATCAACGACCGCTATGGCTATGACATTGGCGATGCCGTGCTGCGCCACCTGGCGACCGCGCTGCGCAAGGACGTTCCCGCCGATGCGGCACTCGCCAGGCTGAGCGGCGGCGAATTCGCGGTGGCCGTCGCGATCGACGACAATGAGGCGGTGCTCGCGCTCGGCCAGCGCATGCTGCGCGCGGTGACCCGCCCGATCGAGGAGCAAGGCAAGTCGATCCAGGTCGGCGCCTTCCTCGGCATTTCGTCGGGCGATCCGGCCGACGGCAGCATTCCCGACCTCCTGCGCCGCGCCGACATTGCGATGGACCATGCGCGCAGCGGCCGGGTCGGGCGCCCGATGTGGTTCGACGCGGCAATGGAACGGCAACTGATCGCGCATAGCGAGATCGAGCAGGGCATCCGCTTCGGGCTCGATCACGACCAGTTCCTTCCCTATTTCGAACCACAGGTCGATCTCGCCACCGGCGAAGTCATCGGCTTCGAAGTGCTTGCGCGCTGGGATCATCCGCTGACCGGAATCGTCGCGCCCGATCGCTTCATCCCGATCGCCGAGGAGCATAATCTGATCGGCCGCCTGTCGGACCAGGTGGTGCGCAAGGCGCTCGCCGCGGCGGTCGGCTGGGATCCGGCGCTGACCATTTCGATCAACATTTCGCCGGGCCAGTTCACCGACAGCTGGCTGGCGCAGAAAATCGTCCGCTTGCTCGCCGAAACCGGCTTCCCCGCCGAGCGGCTGATCGTCGAAGTCACCGAAAGCTCGCTGTTCGCCGACATCGACCTCGCTCGAACGATCGTCACCAGCCTTAAGAATCAGGGAATCGGGCTCGCGCTTGACGATTTCGGGACCGGTTTTTCATCACTCTCGCATCTGCGGGCGCTGCCGTTCGACAAGATCAAGATCGACCGCAGCTTCGTCGCGACGCTCGGCCGCGACCGCGAGAGCGCGGCGATCGTTCGCGCCGTGGCGACCCTGGCCCAGGCGCTCGACGTGCCGGTGACGGCCGAGGGGATTGAGGACGCCGCCACTTATGACGCGGTGCTCAAGATCGGCTGCGCGGTCGGCCAAGGCTGGTATTTCGGAAAGGCGATGACGGCCGAGGATGCCGCCAACCTGTTGCGTCACCGGCGCGACAGCGCCGCGCCAAGCGCCGTTCCGGTCAAGAAGGCGCTCTGACTCCACCGTTCGACGGCGATGTATCACCACGGGACAGGTGCGTCCGAGGCGCGCGGATGGGCGTTGTCAGCGTGGTTAAAAACAATTTAAGTATTCCGCATGACGCCGCTTCGTTCGCATTATCCCGTATTCGGTCGCCGCCTGCCGCGGGCTTTGGTGATCTCCGCGGCGCCCGAGCCCGCCATTGCCGACGAAGTGCGGCTTTTCACCCTGACCTTCGCGGGCGGCTTCCTGTTCATGATGATTTACCTCGCTTAATCGCAGGCGAGGTGGAGCTTCCATCCGAGCCAGGCCGCGACCAGGCTTGCGATGGCGACGATCAGCAGGCTGTCTCCGACCGTAACGCCCATCTGCACCGCGACCGTAAGGATTAGCGTGGCGGCGACCATCAGCCCGGAATTGACGATATTATTGGCGGCGATGGTCCGCGCGGTCTCCGACTTGGGCACGGTGGTGGTGAGAAAGGCGTAGAGCGGCACCACGAACATGCCGCCGGCGATCGCCACGCCGAGCAGGTCGAGCACGACCATCCATCCCCCCGGAAGCGCGAGAAAGGCGTCGAGCCCGCGAAGCTCGGTTCCCGGCTGCGGCCACACCCGGACCCGGCGGAACAGGTCAAGCACGAACAGTCCCATGAACAATGCGGATGCTGGCGAATAGCGCGCCGAGACATGGCCCTTGAGCAATCGATTGACCGCAACCGACCCGATCGCGACTCCGATCGAGAAGGTCGCCAGGAACAGCGTCGCCACGCTCTGGTCGGCGCCGAAGGCATTCTTGACCAGCGGCGGGAATTGCGCCGCGAGCACCGCGCCCATCGCCCAGAAGAAGCTGATCGCCAGAATCGCCAGGAACAGCCTGGGGATGTGCATCGTCGCGCTGACCAGACGGATCGACGCGCGGACGATGTGCCAGTCCATCACCAGCGCCGGGGCGTCGGGGTCGGGCGGGGCGGGCGGCACATAATGGCCGGCGACGCGGCCGATCACCGCCGCCACCATCACGCCCAGTGCTGCCCATTCGCCATGGAAGCTGCCGTCCGGGTTCTGGACCACGAGCACGCCGCCGAGCAAGGTTCCGCCGAGGATGCCGATATAGGTTCCGGCCTCGACCAGCCCGGTTCCGCCGAGCACTTCATCGTCATGGAGATGCTGCGGAAGGATGGCATATTTGATCGGCCCGAAGAAGGTCGAGTGAACCCCCATCGCGGTCAATGCGACCAGCAGTAGCGGGACATTGTGGAGCAGCAGGCCGGCGGCGCCGAAGATCATGATCAATATTTCGGCGGTCTTGACGATCCGTACGATGCGCGCCTTGTCGCTCGAGTCCGCAAGTTGTCCGGCGAGCGCCGAAAGCAGGAAGAAAGGCAGGATGAACAGCGCGCCGGCGACCGCGCTGAACGTCGCTTCCTGCGTCGCGTCGCGGTAGATGCCGTAGATCACCAGCAGCACCATTGAGGTGCGAAACAGATTGTCGTTGAAGGCGCCGAGGAACTGGGTGGCGAAAATCGGCAGGAAGCGGCGCGTGCGGAGCAAATGAACGGTGTTCTGCACGTCGTCAGGCTTTCAACTGCCCCGCGGCGGGGTCGGCACCGTTTAGCGGCATCGGCGCAGCCCGCAAGCGTATCTGATTTTTGGTTTGGCAGGGCAGGCGGCTTGTCCTAGCACCGCCACCGATGCTGACCCTGCCCAACTTGCTCACTTTGTCGCGGATCTTCGCGGTGCCGATCCTGGTATTCCTGCTGTGGCGGCCGACCCCGATCGATTATGCGATCACCTTCGTACTCTACTGCATCGTCGGGCTGACCGATTATTTCGATGGTTATCTGGCGCGTACCAAGGGCCAGATCTCGCGGCTCGGACAGTTTCTCGATCCGATCGCCGACAAGATCATGGTCGCGGCGGTGCTGGTGATGCTGATTTCGAGCCGCAAGGCGAATCCAGACCCGGAAATCGAAGGCCTGCACATCATCGCCGCGCTGATCATCCTGCTGCGCGAGATCATCGTGTCGGGGCTGCGGGAGTTTCTCGCGCCGCTCAACGTGTCGATGCCGGTCAGCCAGCTCGCCAAGTGGAAGACGGCGCTGCAGCTGATCGCGCTTGGCGCTTTGATCCTTGGCGGTGCGGTGCCGGCCTACCCCTGGGTCCAAGGTGTCGGACTGGCGAGCCTGTGGGCGGCGGCCGCGCTGACCCTGATGACCGGCTATGATTATCTGCGAACCGGCTTGCGCCACCTCGACTAATCGCTTTTTCGACTGACGCTGACCAATTTAAGTTGTTTCCGTCAATGAGTGCGCGCGGGTAGAGTGTTGCGAGGAAAGACCGAACCAGCCCGCATCAGTCTCTTCGACCAACCAAATTTCAGAAGAAGGAATCGACCATGGATGCGAAGACCGGCGAAAGCGGCTGTCCGATGAAAGGCACTGCGGTGCGCTCGCTGCTCGGGCGGACCAACCGCGACTGGTGGCCTGATTCGCTACCGCTTGAAATCCTCCACCAGGGCGGCGCCTCACCAGATCCGATGGGCGACGATTATGATTATGCCGAGGCGTTCAAGGCGCTCGACTATCAGGCGCTCAAAGCGGACCTGACCGCGCTGATGACCGACAGCAAGCCATGGTGGCCGGCCGATTATGGGCATTATGGCCCGTTCTTCATCCGCATGGCGTGGCACGCGGCGGGGACCTACCGCACCGCCGACGGGCGCGGCGGGTCGAGCAGCGGGCAGCAGCGGTTCGCGCCGCTCAACAGCTGGCCCGACAACGGCAACCTCGACAAGGCGCGGCGCCTGCTGTGGCCGATCAAGCAGAAGTACGGCAAGCACATCAGCTGGGCCGATCTGTTCATCCTGACCGGCAATGTCGCGATCGAGAGCATGGGCGGTCCCGTGTTCGGCTTCGGCGGCGGGCGCAAAGACGTGTTCCAGTCGGAGGGCGATACTTTCTGGGGCGCCGAGGAAATTTGGGTTAGCGATGGCGCGAAAACCCGCATCAACCCGGAAGAAGAGCTCGAGCTCGAAGGGCCGCTCGCCGCAATCCAGATGGGCCTGATCTACGTCAATCCCGAAGGCCCGGGCGGCAATCCCGACCCCCTCCAGTCCGCGCGCGACATGAAGATCACGTTCGAGCGCATGGCGATGAACAGCGAGGAGACGGTTGCGCTTACCGCCGGTGGCCACGCCTTCGGCAAGGCCCATGGCGCCAAGCCAGCGGACACCTTCCGCAACAATCCC
>JALYQH010000060.1 GCA_030855945.1 Pseudomonadota bacterium
GCGAAAGGCCGCGCGCTAGCACCGCAACTCGACCGCGCGGGTTGCCTTGGCGCGTCCACGCGACTAGGCCACCGCCATCGCGAGACCTGCGGAGCAATAGCAAGATATGACGGCCACCACTCGCGCGAAAGTCGCGACGATCGACGGCTTGCAACAAGCGCTTGTGGACAATGCGCTTGCGGGGGAACTTGAAGGCTTCAGCGCCGCCGACCAGGCGGAGGCCGCGCGCTTCATCTCCGAAGTGGCCGGCGACCGCCGCCCCGGAGAGGCGACCATCAAGGTCGAATCGACCGGCGGCGAAGCCGGCCGCCGCCGCATGCGGATCGCGGTCGTTAATGACGACATGCCGTTCCTGGTCGACTCGGTTGCCAATGCCATCGCCGCGCGGCACCTGACCATCCACCGACTGCTCCACCCCGTCGTCTGCGTCGAACGCAAGGCTGATGGGACGCTGGTCGCGGCCAAGCCCAAGTGCGACGATGGCAGCCTGCGCGAATCGATGATGTACATCGAACTCGACCGCGCCGACGCCCGCGTCCGGCAGGAACTGGTCAACGAACTTCACGCCGTGCTGGCCGACGTCCGCGCCGCAGTGCGTGACTGGACGAAGCTGCAGCAGCAGATGCATGCCGACGCCGACGCGGTCGAGGACAGCGAAGGCGCCGCTTTGCTCCACTGGTTCGCCGACGGCGCGATGACCTTGCTTGGTTATGAGGTTGAACGGCCGGGCCAGCAGCCGTCCGACGGTCTTGGCATCTTCTCGATCCCGGGCGCTCCGACCGACGAGGGCGGCTGCCTCGGCGCGATGCGCTATTTCGAGAATGGCGGCGCCATCCCGCTGATTGCCAAGGCCGAGCGCAAGTCGACCGTGCACCGCCGCGTGCCGCTCGACCTGATCGTGTTGCCGCTGTGCAAAAATGGCGAAATTAGCGGAATCGGCGTCTATTCGGGCCTGTGGACCAGCCAGGCGCTGATCGTCCCGGCCGAGGAGGTTCCGCTGCTGCGGCGCCGCCTCAAGGAACTTGATGAGGCGTTCGGCTTCGATCCCAAAGGCCACAGCGGCAAGGCGTTGCGCCATGCCGTCGCCTCGCTTCCGCGCGACCAGCTGGTCAACCTCAGCTCGGAGAGTGTGCGCGACCTCGTGACGATGGCGATTTCGCTCGCCGACCGGCCACGGCCCGCCATCCTGCTCGTCCGCTCGATCCTCAAGGGGCAAATGTTCGCCTTCGTGTGGCTCCCGCGCGACGACCTCACCACCCAGCGCCGGCAGAATATCGGCAAGATGCTCGAGGACACCGTCATGCGCGCGGTGACCAGCTGGTCAGTCGAGCTTGGCGAGGGCGACCTCGCGCTGGTCCGTTACACTCTTTACATCGACGCCACCGCGCCGACCCCCGATGCACGCGAACTCGATCGCAAGCTCGACGCGATGGTGCGGGGCTGGGAACCGAGCGTCGAAGAAGCCCTGATCGACCTCGTCGGGGTAGGCCGCGCGACCCGGCTGACATTGAGCTTCGCAGGCGAATTCCCCGATCAATATTGCGCCCTGACGAGCCCGACCGAAGCCGCGCAGGACATCATCCGGCTGCACCAGCTGGACAATGACAGCGAGCGCGACGCGCGCTTTTATCGCGAGACGCTCGACGGCGAGCGCCGCTTGCGGCTTAAAATCTATCGTCACGGCGGCCTTATTCCCTTGTCCGAAGCCGTCCCGGTGCTGGAGAATTTCGGCTTCCGCGTGCTCGAGGAGATCCCGACCGAGCTTCACCGTGGCACGCGGGCGCACATTCATGATTGCCTGCTCGAACTGCCTGTAGGGATCGATCTCGACGCGGTGATGGCGCGCGCCGGGCTGATCGAACGCGCGATTTCCGAAGTCCTTGCCGGGCACGCGGAAAATGACGCCTTCAATCAATTGGTCCTTTACGCCAAGCTCGATACGCGCCCCGTCGTGTGGTTGCGCGCCTGGTTCCGCTACCTCCGCCAGACCGGGGTCGCCTTCGGGATCGCCACGGTGGTCGATGCGCTGCGCTTCGCACCCAAGTCGACGGCGGCGCTGATCGACCTGTTCGTCGCCACGCATGATCCGGCCGCGAGCCGTGGCCGCACGGGCGACATGGTCACCACAGCCGCCGCTTTCGACAAGGCGCTCGAGGATGTTCGAGGGATCGACGACGACCGGATCCTGCGGCTGATGCGCGCGGTGGTCGGCGCCACGTTGCGCACCAACGCCTTTGCGCCCGCCGCGGCCGAGGCGCTCGCCTTCAAGATCGATTCGAAGCAGGTACCGGGACTTCCGGCGCCGGTCC
>JALYQH010000075.1 GCA_030855945.1 Pseudomonadota bacterium
GCCGGAACCACGCCAAGCTGGTCGCGGATGACGATCCAGGTCCCTCCCCAGATGACGGTGAAGATGACGAACGGGACGACGATCGACGAGTCGATCCGTGTCTCGGCCGAGTTCACAGCGCGCTGATCGCCGCCGCGAGCCGCTGGGCCGCCGCCATGTCCTGGTCCCAGCTGGTTACCAGCCGCACTTCGCCCGGCGCCCAATCGTAAAAGTCGAAGCCCTGTGCACGCAGCCTTGCCGCCTCGTCGGCGGTCATCCGAACGAACAGTTCATTGGCCTCGACCGGGTGCACCAGCCGCTCCCCGGCCGCCTCGGCCAGCGTCCGCGCGGCGGCGTTGGCGGCGCGGGCGTTGGCGAGCCACACATCGCCGTCGAGCATCGCCAGCAATTGCGCGGCGAGATAACGGCCCTTCGACAGCAAATGGCCGGCGCGCTTGCGCAGGCGCGGCACGGCTTCGGCGCGGGCGGGATCGAAGAAGATCAGCGCCTCAGCATTCATCCCGCCATTCTTGACAAAACCGAACGAGAGCACGTCGACTCCCGCGCGCCATGTCAGATCGGCAGGGCTTTCCCCGGTGAAGGCGACCGCATTGGCGAAGCGCGCGCCGTCGACGTGGAAAGCGAGCCCGCGACGCTTCGCCACCTCGCCAAGCGCGGCGACTTCGGCGGCGTGGTAGGACAGGCCATATTCGGTGGCATTGGTGATCGACAGCGCGGCGGGCGGCACCTGGTGGACATCGTAGCGGACGCGGGCGCAGGCCTCTTCCACGGCTTCAGGCGAAACCTTGGCGCCCTCGCCCGGCAGCAAGGTCAGCTTGGCGCCATGAGTGAAAAATCCCGGCGCGCCCGCCTCGTCCTGCTCGATATGCGCCTGTTCGTGGCACAAGATTGCTCCCGTCGGCGGGCACAGCGCGGCGAGGCCGAGGCAGTTGGCGGCGGTCCCCGTCGGCACCCACAAGGCGCGCACTTCGCGCTCGAACACGTCGGAGAAAGCTCCGTCGAGCCGCTGCGACCATGCGTCGCCGTCATAAGCGGTATCGAGCCGGTTGGCGCCCACGAGGGCGGCCATCACTTGCGGGCAGGCAGCGGCGGCATTGTCTGAGAAGAAGCGCATTGCCGCCGCATGGCGCCAGGCCACGCATGCGTCAATGCAGGATCCCCGGCTTCGCCAATCCCCCGGATTGGCTGCAGGTGGGGATGGTGCTGCCGAAGGGGATCGAACCCTTGACCTCAGCCTTACCAAGGATGCGCTCTACCACTGAGCTACGGCAGCATGTCTGGAGGTCGGCGGCCTAATGGCGGTTGAGGCGGTTGGCGTCAAGCCGACTTGCCCGGAGCGCTTCGAAACTTTAGCGGCTGTGCATGACCAAGGCCGATCCAAAGCGCGAGGCGAAGCTGGCCGCCGCACTCCGCGAGAATTTGCGCCGCCGCAAAGTCCAGGCGCGCGCCGATCAGAAGAAGGACGACACCCAGCCGGCGAGCGAATAGCCGGCGTCCAGCCCGCGGTTGAGCGCGACGCGCGGGCCGAGGATGACCAGCGCCGCGAGCCCCGCGCCCACGGCCATCCAGCCTAACGGCCGAGCGGCGCGGATTGCGTTTCGAGCCATGCCTTATCCTCCCCCTCCAGCTGCGGGCCGAGCTTGGCGAGCACTGCCGCGTGATAATCGTCGAGCCAGCAGCGCTCGTCATCCGACAGCATCTCCGCCACCACCAGCCGCTTGTCGATCGGTGCGAAGGTTAGCGTCTCGAAGCCGAGCATGCCCTTTTCCGCGCCCTCGATCCGCGTCTCGACGACTAGGATCAGATTCTCGATGCGAATGCCGTATTCGCCATCCTTATAATAGCCGGGCTCGTTGGACAGGATCATCCCCGCGCGGAGCGGCTCGTCGCCCCCGGACTGCGAGCTTCCGACCGGCGAGATGCGCTGCGGCCCTTCGTGGACCGAGAGGAAAGCGCCGACGCCATGACCGGTGCCATGGGCATAGTCGAGTCCCGCCTCCCACAGCGGCCGCCGCGCGAAACTGTCGAGCTGGCTTCCGCGCGTTCCGGCCGGGAATAAAGCGGTGGCGATTGCGATATGGCCCTTGAGCACGCGGGTGAAGCGGTCGCGCATCTCCGCCGTCGGCTCGCCGATCGGCACCGTGCGGGTGATGTCGGTCGTGCCGTCCTGATATTGCCCGCCCGAATCGCACAGATAGAGCGTCCCCGGCGTCAGCGGGCGATTGGACTCCTCGGTGCCCTTGTAGTGCGGCAGCGCGCCATTGGGGCCGATCGCCGAAATAGTATCGAACGACAGGTCCTTGAGCGCGCCGCCCTCGCGCCTCAGCGCATGCAGGTGCTCGGCGGCGATGATCTCGTCGAGCTTGCCCGAGGGCGCTTCATCCTCGACCCATTTGAGGAAGCGCGCGATCGCCGCGCCGTCGCGCGCCTGGGCGGCACGGTGGCCGGCGATCTCGACCTCATTCTTGATCGCCTTGGGCAGCACGGTCGGGTCGCGCGCGTCGAGGATCGTCGCTCCGGCGGCATCGAGCGCCTGAGTGATTGCCGCGACCGAACGCTCGGGATCGACCGCAATGGTCTTGCCCGAAAGCGACCGGAGATAGGGTTCGAAGGCATCGCGCTCGTGGAGGCGCACGCCGTTGCCAAGGTGCGCGCGGACATCGTCGCCGACCTTGTCTCCGGCGACGAACAGCTCGGCGGTGCCGTCGGCGTTGACGATCGCATAGGCCAGCCCGACCGGCGTGTGCGACACGTCCTGGCCGCGCACATTGAACGTCCAGGCGATCGAATCGAGCGCGGCAAGCACGGCCGCGTCGGCCTTCTTTTCGGACAGCCAGTCGGCGATGTCATGGCGCTTCTCGGCCGACGACTTGCCCGCCAGCGCCTCGGGCTGCACAGCCAGCCGCGCGGCGGATGGCTCGGGGCGGTCGGCCCACACCGCGTCGATCGGATTGCGGCCGACCGCGACCAGCTCGGCGCCCTTATCCTTGAGCGCGGCCGTCGCCGCGCGGACCCAGTCGCGGCTGTGGAGCCACGGATCATAGCCGATCCGCGCGCCGCCGGGCGCATGCTCCTTGAGCCAGCCGGCGATGCTCGTCTGCGGCACCGACTGATAGCTCCATTCGGTCGCCGACACCTGCTGGCGGACCTGGATCGTATAGCGGCCGTCGGTAAAGATCGCCGCTTCCTCCGGCAGCACCGCCGCCGACCCCGCCGAGCCCTGGAACCCGGTCAACCACTGCAGCCGCTGGGCATAGCTGCCGACATATTCGCTCATATGCTCGTCTGTCAGCGGCACGACGAAGCCGTCGAGGCGGTCCTCCTTCAGCTGGGCACGCAGAGCTGCAAGGCGGTCGGCGTAAGAAGACATTTGCAAAACTCCGTTCGCCCTGAGCTTGTCGAAGGGCCGCTTTTCTTACTAGGCAGCTACGGGAAAAGGCAGGGCTTCGACAAGCTCAGCCCGAACGGGGGAGTGCAACGATGAATTTTCCAATGACGTTTGCCGCGGCGATCGCCGCCACTTTTTCCGTCCCTCCCCCCGCCCTCGCGCAGAAAGCACCCATGACCAAAGCGACCAACCTGCCCGCCCCGCCGCGCGCCGAACAGCGCCCTTACAGCTATGAGCGCCACGGCATTCGCGTCGAGGATCCCTACGCCTGGCTGCGCGACAAGGGCTATCCCACGGTCGATGACAAGGATGTGCTCGACTATCTCAAAGCCGAGAACGCCTATTTCGAAGCGGCGATGAAGCCGCATGAAGCGCTGGTCGAAACGCTGTTCCAGGAGATGAAGGGCCGGATCAAGGAGGACGACAGTTCGGTTCCCCTTAAGGACGGCGACTGGCTCTATTGGAGCGCGTTCAAGACCGGCACCCAATATCGCGACTGGTATCGCAAAGCCGTCGCCGGCGGCGCTGACCAGCTGATCTTCAGCGAGAATGCCGAGGCCGAGGGCAAGGAATATTTCCGGCTCGGCGCATTCGCGGTCAGCCCGGACGGGACGCGGTTCGCTACGCTGGTCGACGATGACGGATCGGAGCGGTTCAAGCTAGTGGTGCGCGACCTCGCCACCGGCAAGGACATCGAAACCGTGACCGAGGTCGGGATCGGCAATCCGGTATGGACCAGCGATTCGAAGGGCCTGGTGTTCACCGAGGTCAACGACCAGTGGCGCAGCTACCGCGCCCGCTACCATCGCCTCGGCCGCCCGCTTTCGGAAACCAGGACGCTTTACGAGGAGAAGGGCGACATCGCTTTTTTGGTCGGGGTCGACCGGACCACCGACCGCAGCCTGATCCTTATTTCGACCGGGAATAATTCGACCAACGAGGTGCGCTTCGTCCCCGCCGACAAGCCCGATACCGCGC
>JALYQH010000101.1 GCA_030855945.1 Pseudomonadota bacterium
GCCACGGCCACATGCTTCTGACCACCGGCAACAAGAGCGAGATGTCGGTTGGCTATGCCACGCTCTACGGCGACATGGCGGGCGGCTATTCGGTGCTCAAGGACGCCTACAAGACGACGGTCTTCGCGCTGTCGCGGTGGCGCAATACGACCAAGCCCGACGGCGCGCTCGGCCCCGACGGCCCGGTGATGCCGGAGAGCGTGATCGACAAGCCGCCCAGCGCCGAGCTTCGCCACAACCAGAAGGACGAGGATAGCCTGCCGCCCTACGCGTTGCTCGACCGCATCCTCGAAGCGCTGATCGAGCGTGAACAGTCGGTCGCCGAGGCGGCGCGCACCACCGGCGCCGACGAGGCACTGGTCGCCGAGATCGAGCGAAAATTGCTTCGCGCCGAATATAAGCGCCGCCAGGCTCCGCCCGGAGTCAAGCTTGGCGCGCGCAATTTCGGCCGCGACCGCCGCTACCCGATCACCAACGCCTTCCACACGGGGAAGAAATGACCGTCGTTACCCGCTTCGCCCCGTCGCCGACCGGTCGGCTCCACGTTGGCAACATCCGCGCGGCGCTCCACAATGCCCTGTTCGCGATCGCGCGCGGCGGGCGTTTCTTGCTGAGGATCGATGATACCGACGCCGAGCGCTCGACCGAGGAATATGTCACCGCGATCCATCAGGACATGGCCTGGCTCGGGCTGAAATCTGACGCCATGGTTCGCCAGTCCGAGCGTTTCGCCCTCCACGAACGTGAATTCGACCGACTCAGGGCGGCGGGCCGCGTTTATGCCTGCTTCGAGACCTCCGAAGAACTCGACTTGCGCCGCAAGGTCCTGCTAGGCCGTGGCCTACCCCCGGTCTACGAGCGCAAGGATTCCGGCGCCCCGGTTCCCGCGGGCGTCGCGCCGCACTGGCGCTTCCGCCTCGACCACGACGCCCCGATCGAATGGGACGACCTCGTCCGCGGTCACCAGAAATTCGACCCGGCGCTGATCAGCGACCCGGTCATCCGCCGCGCCGACGGCAGCTGGCTGTACCTGCTCCCCAGCGTGATTGACGACATCGACCTGGGCATCAGCCACATCGTCCGCGGCGAGGACCATGTCTCGAACAGCGCGACTCAGATCCAGATGTTCGAGGCGTTGGGCGCCGCTCCGCCCCACTTCGCCCACGAAGCCCTGCTCGTCGCTGCGGAAGGCAAATTGTCGAAGCGGCTCGGTTCGACCGGGGTCGATGCGCTGCGCGAGGCGGGGATCGAGCCGCTTGCGTTGCTGTCGCTGCTGGCGCGGCTCGGCACGTCGCGGCCGGTCGAGCCGAAAATCAGCCTCGCCGCGCTCGCCGAAAACTTCGACTTCGCCACCTTCGGCCGCGCCCCGGCGCATTTCGACGTCGCCGAGGTCGAGCAGCTCAATGCCAAATTGCTCCATCTGACCGATTATGGCGACGTCGCCGACCGTCTCCCCGCGGGAACCGGCGAGGCCGACTGGAGCGCGCTTCGCGGCAATGTCGAGCATATTGGCGAAGTCGCCGCCTGGCTCCCCGTGCTCCACGGCGACATCGCCACCCCGATAGTCGTGCCAGACGACAAGCCATTGCTCGTCCAGGCGGCGCAAGTGGCGGCGACGCTCGACTGGTCGAGCGAACCATGGCGTCAGCTGACCGAGGCGCTCAAGGCGAGCAGCGGGCGCAAGGGGCGCGCGTTGTTCCACCCGCTACGCCTTGCCCTCACCGGGCAGGATTCGGGCCCCGAAATGGCCGCGCTGTTGCCGATCATCGGCCGCGACCGCGCCATCGCCCGCCTCCGCGCTGCCGCACTCTAAGGGTCAAAGTCAAATCTCCGCTTGTGCACACAATGTAATGATGTAACATCGCAGACCTCAGTAGGAGGCTTGTCATGCTTGCTTATGCTCCTCGCCCAACCGGTCGCGCCGGTTCCCCCCGCACTTTGCTACTCGTCGCCGCAGGCCATGCGATTGCGCTCGCCCTGGTGCTCACCGCGCGCAGCGAATTTGCCGGAAAAGCGACGGTCAGTCCCCCGGACGTCTTCTTCGTGCCCACCGACCGGCCGCCGCCGCCTTCCCCGCCCCCGTC
>JALYQH010000106.1 GCA_030855945.1 Pseudomonadota bacterium
CTTTCTCGCGTCGAATATGCTGCTCGCGCGTGGAGAGGGTCAGCACGAAACCACGCTTGCCCTCGGCGTCGACGGTTTCCCCGGCAATCCGCCCCGGCATCTGGCGGACATGCTTTTCGCGGCAGGCCAACAGGCCGACATAGGGCCCGCCGAACTGCAGCCCGACGCCGATCGACTGGCCTTCGCCGACGACGATGTCGGCGCCCATCTCGCCCGGCGATTTGATCAGGCCCATTGCGACCGGCTCGGTCACCACCGCGACCAGGAGCGCGCCCTTGGCGTGCGCCGCCTCGGCGATCGGCGCGAGGTCGGTGATGCGGCCGAGGATGTCGGGATATTGGACGACGACGCAAGACGTGTCGCCGTCGATGCTCGCGATCAGCCGCTCGGCGTCGGTCGCCGCGGTCAGCTCAGGCTCGGCGAGATCGAGAATGTCGCCGG
This sequence comes from Pseudomonadota bacterium, assembly GCA_030855945.1. Lineage (GTDB taxonomy): Bacteria > Pseudomonadota > Alphaproteobacteria > Sphingomonadales > Sphingomonadaceae > Sphingomicrobium. The sequence continues at coordinate 442 of JALYQH010000106.1, forward strand.
TGAACTTGGCCATCGTCTGGCAAACGGCGACATAATGCGGGTGGAGGCCCGACGAGATGATGGCCTTCTTCTTCCGCGTGATGCGCCGCGCCATGCCGATCGCTTCCCAGCAGGCTGTCGAGCCGTCGTACATCGAGGCATTGGCGACTTCGCAGCCAAGCAGCCGCGCGACCTGGCTTTGGAATTCGAACAGGACCTGAAGCGTGCCTTGGGCAATTTCAGGCTGGTAGGGCGTGTAAGCGGTAAGGAATTCACCGCGCTGGATGAGGTGTTCGACGCTCGCCGGAACATGGTGGCGGTAAGCGCCGCAGCCGAGGAAAAACGGCACTTCCCCCGCGACCATATTCTTACGCGCCATTGCCGACAGCTGCCGTTCAACCGACATTTCGCTTGCATGCATCGGCAAGCCCTCGATCGGCCCGGTCAGCCGCGCCTCTTCGGGAACGTCCTTGAACAGCTCATCGATCGAGGACGCCCCGACCTTTTCAAGCATGGCGGAGCGATCGGTATCGCTCAGCGGAAGATAACGCATCAGTTTGGCTTCCTCATGATGAAGCGGAGGCGGACATAGTCGGCGGTGGATGAGCCGACGCGCTCGGCAACGGCGTCGGCAATGGCGGGGCGCTCTTCGGCGGGGACGCCGGCGCGGTCGAGCCAGCCGGCGCGGAAGGTGGTAACCCAGGCGGCAACGCCATGGTCGAGCCGAGTCGGGCGCTCGATCAGCCGCGCATCCACGTCCTTGAACCCGGCGCCCTCATAAACTTCCGTGAAATCCTCGACCGACGGATACCAATTGGCGGCGTAGGTCGGCGGGCCAAAACCGCGCGCCACCAGTTCGTCGTCGAGCGCCTGACGCAAGGCGGCAAGGTTGCCCTCCACACCCATTTCGCCGGCAAAGCGGCCGCCGGGCTTGAGCGCGAACCAGATGGCGCGCGCCGCGCGGTCCTTGGCTAGAATCCAGTGCAACGTGGCGTTGGAGAAGGCCGCGTCGAACGCTTCCGAAAATTTGAGCTCCGCGGCGTCCATCAGCCGTGCGTCGAGGCCGCGTGCCCGAGCCGCGCCGATCATGCTCAGGCTGCTGTCGATGCCGACGACGTCCGCGCCGATTTCCTTGATCTTCGAGGTCAGCGTGCCGTCGCCGCAGCCGACATCAAGGATATGCTCGCCCGGCCGCGGATCGAGCAGGTCGAGCGCGGCTTGCCCAAGCGCGGGCACGAACCCGCCGACGCGGGCGTAGTCGGCCGCGTCCCACTGGCTGGTCGAGGCAGGCGCGTCGGTCATAGGCCAACCGAGATAAGTTTGGGGTGCTTCAGCATGCTTGAGCGGTCGGTGCAGATCACGGTGTAGTCTTTACCCACGTGCGCCAGCCCATCGTCCTCGTCGGCATAGGCGTGCAGGCAAGTTGCATCGAGCTGACCTTCAACCACGATCGACTTGCCAAGATACGCCTGGACCGCCCCATCAAACTCTGCAGAGGTGCCGATCCCCAACCATTTAGCGTCGGAACCCTCTCCGATCTGCTTTAGCTGGCAACCCAGACCGTAGCAGCGGTCCACAAAACCGGCGACGCGAATCCTCTTGCCTTCAAGTTCGCCGTGGCGTGACCAAACCTCCTCTACGGTCAGTGCGGCCTCGTCCTGCGCAGGCACGGAGGTGCAACTCGAGAAAATAAGGACAAGCGCAGCGGCGAATGCTCTCACAGCGTCTTGACCCATTCGCGGTAGGCGTCTTCGTCCATCAGCCCGTCGAGCTCGGAAGCGTCGGCGACGGTCATCTTGAAGAACCAGCCTTCGCCCTCGGGATCGCGATTGACCAGCGCGGGGTCGTCGGCGAGCGCGGGGTTGCCCTCGATCACCTCGCCCGCGATCGGGGCATAGACGTCGCTCGCGGCCTTGACCGATTCGACCACCGCCGCCTCGTCACCCTTGTTGACGGCGCGGCCCTGCTCGGGGACTTCCGCGAAGACAATATCGCCAAGCGCCTGCTGGGCGTGGTCGGAAATGCCGATCGTGGCGGTGTCGCCTTCGACCTTGATCCATTCATGCTCGCCGGTGAAATAGAGGGTCATGGTCTAGGCTCCCTGGGGTTTGCGGAAATAGCGGTGGGGGACGAACGGCATCGGCGTGACTTCGGCCTCGAACAATTTGCCGCGCTGCTCGAGCTTGAGGCGAGTGCCCGGCCCGGCCATCGCCGCCGCGACATAACCCATCGCGATCGGCCGTCCGAGCGATGGGCTATGGCCGCCGCTGGTGATGCGCCCGAGTTCATTGCCTTCACCATCGAGAATGCGGCCGCCTTCGCGCACCGGCTGCTTGCCCTCGACGAGCAGGCCGACGCGCTTCAAGATCGGGCCATTGTCCATTTCGCCGAGGATGCGCAGCGCGCCGGCGAACCCTCCCTCGGCCCGGCGCCGCTTGCCGATCGCGAAGGTCAGGCCGGCCATGACCGGAGTGATCGCGCCGTCGAGGTCGTGGCCGTAGAGCGGAAGCCCCGCCTCGAGCCGCAGCGAATCGCGCGCGCCGAGTCCGATCGGCCTCACCCGCTCGTCGGCGACCAGCGCGTCGGCCAGCGTCTCCACATCGCGCGACGCGACCGAGATTTCGAACCCGTCCTCGCCGGTATAGCCCGAGCGGCTGATCCACAGCGGCTTATCCTGCCAGCGGAATAGGCCAGCCTGCATGAAGCTCAATTCCGCGACGCCGGGCACGAGCACGTCGAGCACCTGGACCGCTTCGGGCCCCTGCAGCGCGAGCAGCGCCTGCTCCTTCATATGGTCCATCGCGATCGTGCGCGGCAGTCGCTGCGTAAACTGCTCGATATCGCCGGCCTTGGTCGCGCCATTGACGACGAGGTAGAAATGCTCCCCCCGCCGCGTGGCCATCAGATCGTCGATGATGCCGCCATCCTCGCCAAGCAGCATCGAATAACGCAGCCGACCGTCGCCCAGCGACTGAAGGTCACCGGGAAGCAACGTCTCGAGCGCGCGGTCGAGGTCAGGCCCGTGAAACAGCAATTGGCCCATGTGGCTGACGTCGAACAGCCCGGCATGGCTCCGCGTCCATAGATGCTCGGCCATGATGCCTTCATACTGAACCGGCATCTCATAGCCTGCGAACGGCACCATCCGACCGCCGCGGGCGCGGTGCCAGCCATCGAGCGGAAGCAATTGCGGCGTTTCTGGCGTGGCGCCCTCCCCCGCGTCCGGATCGCCGCTATAGGGAGTTCCCCGGGCCTGATGGTCGTCGGTCGGGCCGTTATGGACAATTCGGCTCATGGCTTGCTCCTCGCGGCAACGGGCGACGGTCGTCGGCGCTTGCGCCGCGACCACCACCCCCGTCTGTCGCTTGGACCTGAGAGCTTTCCCCGCGCTCGCCAACGCGGCGGCGGGTTACCCCTTCGGCGGCCGCCGCCCGAGGACGGAGACACTTTCCAGACTGTCAGGCGCGCGCGGTCCTGTGTGCCTGAGAGATTCCGGGGGCGGTTGCTCCTTCGGCGCCTCCGAAGAGGACTCTCCCGCGCGGCCTTCCGGCACCACCCCAAAGAGCAGTTTAGGAGACAGGGGTGCTGTGACGACGCCGCCGCTGGCTGTCAACGCGTTGATTGCGCGAAATCGGTGCCGGCCCGCGGAGCTGCCAAGGCTCCAGCGGCGCAAAGCGTCGTTGGACGGCAGCGGAGGGTGGTGCGGGCTTGCCTTTATCCAAAAATCCTACCGCGTCGCGTTATACTGCAGCTGCGCCTGGGTGAGCTGGAAGCCGATCAGATGCTCGAACGTCGCCCGCGCCACCGCCGCGCGAATCGCTGGATCGCTAAGCGGATCGATCGCCGCATTGGTATCGCCGACCTTCCGTTCGCGGGTCAGCGCGGCGCGAACGTTTTCGGGGAGGATGGTGGCGGCGCGCGACACGCTGATCGTTGCTTGGGCGCGGCCCGCGCCGCGTTGGCTGCCGGCGGGGAAATTGACCGCCACCTGTCCGACGCGCTTGGCGATGACCTGCGCGCCGGCCTGCATGGCGACGTCATAATAGGGA
>JALYQH010000139.1 GCA_030855945.1 Pseudomonadota bacterium
GCAGGGCGCCGCGCGACGCCAGGCAGGCGCAAGCGATTGGGCGCGGCTCGGCAATGTCTATGACGAGCTTGGCCGACATGTCGAGGCGGCCGACGCCTTCGCCCGCGGCGCCGCACTCGCCGACAGCGCAGGCAGCGCCAATCGCTGGACCTATCGCTTGCTCGGCGCGTCTCAGCTCGACAAGGCCAAGCGCTGGCCCGAAGCGCGTGCGCAGCTCGAGCTTGGGTTGAAGGCGGCGCCGAACGAACCGTTGCTGCTCAACTATCTCGGTTACAATTCGCTCGAGCGTGGCGAAAATCTCGTCGAGGCCGAAGCGATGATCCGCCGCGCGCTGGCGCTCCGCCCCGACGATGCCTCGATCACCGACTCGCTCGGATGGGCGTTGTACAAGCGCGGCCGGCTGCCCGAGGCGATCGACACGCTGCGCCGGGCCGCCGCCGCCGATCCGGCGCAGGCCGAGATCCACGAGCATCTCGGCGATGCGCTGTACCGCGCCGGGCGGCGCTATGAAGCGCGCTTCGCATGGCAGGCGGCATTGCTTCACGCCGAGGACGACAGCAGCAAGCGGCTCGAAGCCAAGATCGCGTCGGGCTGGACCGAGGCCACGGCCGCGCCCTGATGCAGGCCAGCGAGCCGGCACCGGCCAAGCTCAACCTCGCGCTCCACGTGCGCGATAAATTGCCCGACGGCCGGCACCAGATCGAGACCGTGTTTGCTTTCTGCGTCGACGGCGATCGGCTCGAAGGGGAGGCGGCCGATGAACTGTCCCTGCAGGTGCGGGGCCCGTTCGCGGGCGACCTCCGCGACGATGACGACAATCTGGTGCTGCGCGCCGCGCGCACCCTGCGCGATGTAGCAGGCATCGACAGTGGCGCAGCAATCACCCTGACCAAGAAGCTGCCCGTCGCCTCGGGCATCGGCGGGGGATCGGCCGATGCCGCCGCCGCACTGCGCTTGCTGACCGCGTTGTGGAGCATCGATCCGTCCCACGCTGCGAAGGTCGCGCCCACGCTGGGGGCCGACGTTCCCGCCTGCCTGCTCAGCATGACCGCGCGCGGCGAGGGGGCGGGGGACGCGCTGACGCTGGTTCAGGATCCGCGCATATCCGGCGCGCCGGTGTTGCTCGTCAATCCGCGCATTGCCGTTTCGACCCGCGACGTATTCGCCGGGTGGGACGGCATCGACCACGGACCGCTCGGGGATTGGCGTGAAGGTCGCAACGATCTCGAGGCGCCGGCGCGGGCGCTCGCTCCGGCGATCGGCGACGTCGTTGACTGGCTTACCGCACAGCCGGGCGCCGACTTCGTCCGCATATCGGGCAGCGGCGCGACCTGTTTTGCCCTGTTCGAGGAGGAGCAAGGGCGCGATGCCGCCGCCGCGGCCTGTCCGCCGTCATGGTGGCATCTCGCCAGCGTCCTGCGCTAAGGGCGCGGCATGGCAAGACCGATCCTCACTGCGGCCCATATGCGCGCCGCCGAACAGGCCGCGATTGACGCAGGAACCCCCGTTGAGGCGCTGATGGAGCGGGCGGGCGCTGCGCTGGCGGAGGCGGTGCGCCGTTTCGTCGGGGCGCGCGAGACCCTCATCCTGTGCGGCCCCGGCAACAATGGCGGCGACGGCTATGTCGCCGCGCGCCATCTGGCCGCCGCCGGCTATCCGGTTCGCATAGCGGCGCTCGGCGAGCCTGAGAGCGATGCCGCGCGCGCGGCACGGGCCGGATGGAATGGGCCGGTTGAGCCGTTCGAACGGGCCGAGGCCGCGCCGATCCTGATCGACTGCTTGTTCGGAACTGGTCTCAAGAACGGGCTTGAAGATGCGGTTTCGAAACAGTTAGAAGAATTGGTCAGCGCTTCGTCCGTGATCGTCGCCTGCGACTTGCCGAGCGGCGTTGCCAGCGATGACGGGGGACTGCTGTCGCCGATCGGGACTTATGACCTGACCGTGACGTTCGGCGCACTCAAGCCGGCGCACCGGCTGATGCCGGCGATGTCCAGCATGGGCCGCGTTGTACTGGCCGACATCGGCGTCGACGCCGCTGGCGAATGGTTCGAGATTGGCGCCCCCTCGCTGCCACCGCTCGACCCGATGGGTCACAAGTTCACGCGCGGGCTGGTGCATTGCCTGGCGGGCAAGATGCCGGGCGCGATCGCGCTCGCCGCGCACGCTGCAGCTCGGACCGGCGCGGGCTATGTGCGGATCAGCACGTCGCGCGCCATCGATGGCCTGCCGTCGGCGATCGTCCAGACCGATACCGCCGAGGTCAACGACCCCCGCATCGGCGCGATCCTCGTCGGCCCAGGGCTAGGCGACATCCCGCCGGTGCTGACGCTGGCGCTGACCGCGGGGCGGCCGGTGATCATCGACGCCGACGCGCTGCGCCATGTCGGCGAGCCCGAGCGGCTCAAAGGCCATGACACCATCATCACCCCGCACGAGGGCGAGTTCGAAGCGCTGTTCGGCAAGCTTGACGGGCCCAAGCCCGAGCGGGCGCTCGAGGCGGCACGCCGATCGGGCGCGGTGGTCGTCTATAAGGGGCCCGACACGCTGGTCGCCGCGCCCGACGGCCGGCTCGGCTTTACTCCGCCGGCCCCGGCGTGGCTGGCGAGCGCCGGCAGCGGCGACGTGCTCGCAGGGATGATCGCGGCGTTCAAGGCGCGCGGGATGGGTTCGTTCGAGGCCGCTTGCGCCGCCGTGTGGCTCCACGGCCGAGCGGCCGAATTCGCCGGGCCCGGGATGATCGCCGACGATCTCGTCGCGGCCATCCCGCGCGCATTGGTCGATCTCGCTTGAGCGATCCGATAATACGCATTGCCGCCCGCGGCGACGGGGTGAGCGCGTCGGGCAAGCATGTTGCGTTCGCCGTGCCGGGCGACACTTTGCTCGACGACGGGTCGCTGGCCAAGGGGCCGGGCCACCAAGTGCCGCCATGCCGTCATTTTCCGGAATGCGGCGGGTGCCAGCTACAGCATCTGACCGACGCCGCTTATGCCGATTATTGCGCCAGCCGAATTATTGGCGCGCTGGCCCAACACGGCTTGTCCCCGCCCGTTCGCCCGACCTATCTGTCCCCGCCGCGCACGCGACGCCGCGCGGCCCTCCGTGCCCAGCGCGCCGGTGGGCGAGTGCTGATCGGCTTCAACGCCTCGGGCTCGCACCAGATCGTCGACATGCATGAATGCCACGTGCTTCACCCGGCCCTATTCGCGTTGGTCGCGCCGCTGCGCAAATTGCTCGGCAACATGCTTGATCCCAAGGCGAGCGCAGAGGTTCAATTGACCCTCGCCGACCAAGGGGTCGATGTCGCGCTGAAGGGCGTCCAAGTCGTCGGGCTCGACGCGGTCGAGGCGCTGACCCTATTTTGCGAGATACATCGCCTCGCACGGCTGACGGTCGACGAAGGCTATGGCCCCGAGCCGCGCTTCGAGCCGCAGCCGGTGACGATCGCCCTCGGCGGAGTGGCGGTCGGACTGCCGCCGGGCGCCTTTCTCCAGGCGACCGCCGACGGCGAGGCCGCCTTGGTTGCCTGTGTGCGCGAAGCCGTCGGCAATGCCGAGCGCTGCACCGATCTATTCGCCGGTCTCGGCACCTTCGCGCTGGCGCTGGGCGGCAAGGTCGTGGCTGCCGAGGCCGCGCGCGACGCAATTCTGTCGCTGAAATCGGCCGCGCCCCTGATTCATGCCGATCATCGCGATCTTTACCGACGCCCATACGATGCCACCGAGCTCGCCGCGTTCGACGCGGCCGTGCTCGACCCGCCCCGTTCGGGCGCCGCCGAACAGGTCCGTCAGCTTGCCGCATCCCGGGTGCCGCGCATCGCTTACGTCAGTTGCAACCCGGCGACCTTTGCCCGCGACGCGGAGATGCTCGTCGCGGGCGGTTATACGCTCGACTGGGTCCAGCCGGTCGGCCAGTTTCGCTGGTCGACCCACGTCGAGCTGGCGAGCGCGTTCAGCCGCTAGAGTATTCCGCAATCGTGCAGGATGCGCGCCGCGGCGTGGACGGTCAGGCCGACGAGGCAGAGCGAGGCGAGCAGGAATAAAGGAAAGCGGTAGCGCACGATATTCGACGTGCATTGGATCAGGCTGTGAACGACGCGAAACGCGACATATCCCCATGCCAGCCAAACGTTGACCGGGTGGTTCATTTCCATCAGCGCGAGCACAATGGCGATCGCGTAAAAGATCGTCGGCTGCTCCATGAGGTGCATGTAATTATGCGCCTTCCACTGGGCCTGCGGCTCGGCCCGTCCCTCAAGATCGACCCCTCGAGCACCGGCCGGGATATTGCTCCCGGTGATGCCAAGGCGGCGGAACTCGCGATATCGCGATGCGGCCATCCACAGCATGATGACGAGCGTCCACGCGACCAGCGCGACAACGGGCGCGAGCAACGGGCTATAGTTCATGAAAAATCCTCCCCCACATTCGAGGGGAGGATGGTTCGGATCACGTCAAGTTGCAACCGGCCGCTAACCGTCACCCCGGGCTTGACCCGGGGTCACCATCTCGTGGCAAGGAACCGAAGGCAGGTGGACCCCGCCTCAAGGCCGGGGTGAGGCAAGGGCTAATCGAACAGCTTGGCGAAGCGGCGCTTGGCGCGGCTTTTCCAGTGGCCGGTATGATAGGCCGAGCTGGCGAGCAGCGGCAGCACCGAGGTCGCCTCGGCAAACACCATCTGCTCGAGCGCGGTCGAGACCTTGCCCCAGCTCGCCGCTTCCTGGAGCGTCGATGAGGAGCAGGCGCCGTCGCGGACGTCGGCGACGGTGATCTGGACCGCATATTTGTGG
>JALYQH010000141.1 GCA_030855945.1 Pseudomonadota bacterium
CGAAGCCGAAAATCCGGCGATGGGATGGCGAGCGCTGCGCCTGTCGCTGTCGCGATCGGCGCTGATGAAGGCGCAGGCCCGCGCGCTCATCGAGGCCGCCGAAGGGCGCGTGCTGCGGGTGATGTTCCCGATGATCAGCGAGCCGTGGGAATATGAGGAAGCGCGCGCCTTGTTCGAGGAGCAGCTCGCTTCCTGCCAGAAGGCGCGGCGGCCGACGCCGTCGCGGATCGAGTTCGGCGCGATGCTCGAAGTGCCAAGCCTCGCCGAGATGCTCGACGTGCTGCTGCCGCGGATTGATTTCCTGTCGATCGGCACCAACGACCTCACCCAATTCCTGTTTGCCGCCGACCGCGCCGACCCTCGCCTCGCCGAGCGCTACGACTGGCTCAGCCCGGCGATCCTCCGCTTCCTGCGGCGGATCGTCGTCGCCGCCGACGAGGCTGGCGTGCCGGTCCGGCTGTGCGGCGAGATGAGCGGTCGGCCGCTCGAGGCGATGGCGCTGATCGGCATCGGCGTCCACCAATTCTCGATCACCCCGGCGGCGATCGGCCCGGTCAAGGCGATGGTCCGCTCGCTCGACGCGGCGGCGATCGGCGCCAAGATGGCGACCCTGCTCGCGAAGCCGCCGCTCGACCTGCGCCGCACGCTGACCGAATGGGCGCGCCGCCACGGGGTCAAACTCGGCTGATCGAAGCCTTGCGCGGTTGACAGCGAAGAGCGCGCCTCCGACAAGATGCGACGGGAATTGCGGCACATGCGGGGTGAAAGCTAATGGTCGATGACGAGCCGATCGAATATGACAATGTCGGCACGCGGCTGCGAGCGGCGCGCGAGGCCAAAGGATTGTCGATCGAGGAAGTGGCGTCGTCAACGCGGATTCCGACGCGGCACCTGCTGAGCCTTGAGGAAAGCCAGTGGGACAAGCTTCCCGCCCCGACCTACAGTGTCGGCTTCGCCAAGAATTACGCGACCGCGGTCGGCCTCGACAAGGTCGAGATCGCCGATCAGCTGCGCGCGGAAATGGGCAGCGTGCTTCCCGCCCATTACTCCACTGCCCCCGACACATTCGAACCTGTCGATTCGAACCGCTCGATGCCCAAGGGGATCGTGTTCGGAGCGCTTGCCGCGCTGGTGGTGCTAGCGCTCCTTCTGACCTGGCTCAGCAATCGCGAACTTGCCGGCGGCAATGAAGCCGTGGCGCCGGTCGCCGAAATCGACAATGGCGTGATCGCCGCTGCTCCGCTGGCGGCCCCCGCGGCGACCGGTCCGGTCGTGCTCACGGCCAATGAGGCGGTGTGGATCGAAGTGCGCGATGGCGCCAGCGTGCTGGTTCAGCGCGAGCTCGGGTCCGGCCAGAGCTTCGAAGTTCCGTCAAGCGCCTCCCGCCCGGTGCTGACCACCGGCAAGCCGGAAGCGTTGCGTATTTCGGTCGGAACCGGGGACGCGCCGGCAATAGGTCCGGCCGGGCAGACCGTCTCGGGCGTCAGCCTGCTTGCCGCCGACCTGTTGGGCGGCCCTGGGGGGTCGCCGGGTATTCCTCCCGCGGCGGCCACCAACGCGCTTTGACATTCAGCCAAGCGACAGCCCGCTTCGGGCAGCTTGGCAGCCTCAATATAGGAGTATGAGAAACCGTGACGGCGATGCGTTTGAAATCTCTTCTTTTATTCACGGCTTTGAGCGCGGTCGCTTTGTCCCCGGCAGCTGCCCAGCGGCGTCAGCCAACCCCAGAGCAGCGCATCGACCGGCTCGAGAAGCAGGTTCGCCAGGTCCAGGGCCGAGTATTTCCCAAAGGGCAGCCGGCCGACACCGCCGGCTTCCTCGATGATCCCGCCGCGACCCAGGCGAGCGTCGGCGCACTCATCGGGCGGCTCGATTCGGTCGAGCGCCAGCTTTCCGTGATGACCCGCGCCAGCGAGGAGAATGGCAATCGCATCGCAGTGATGGAGGCCGAACTGGCTCAGCTGCGCGCCGATCAGGACCGACGACTGCGTGAGATTGAGAGCAATGCGGCCAGCGCGGACGAGGCCGCGACAACCGGGTCCAGCGACCCGCTGGGTGAAACCGCCGATCCGATTCCCCCCGCCTCGCGCCCGAAAGTCGAACTGCCGGATGAGGCGCCGGCAGACACGCCGGACGTCGATGAGCCGGCCAGCACCGATCCCGACGCCGCTGGGGAAGCCGCCTATGATCGCGGCTTTAGGCTATGGACCGCGGGCAAGCATGATCAGGCGATTACGGCCCTCAACGCCATGGCCAAGGCCCATCCCGATCATCGCCGGGTGAGCTGGGCCCATAACCTCGCCGGACGGGCGATGCTCGACAAGGGTCAGCCGCGCGCCGCAGCCGAGGCGTTGCTCGCCAATTATCGCCGGGACCCCAAGGGCGAGCGTGCGCAGGACAGCCTATTCTATCTTGGCCAGGCGCTGATAAAGCTCGGTCAGCCAAGCCAGGCGTGCAAGGCATTCGCCGAGCTGGAGGATGTTTATGGCACCGACCTCCGCGCCCCGCTCCGCAAGGATTTGCCTGCCGCGAAAGCCCAGGCGAAGTGCGGCTGAGGAACACCGTTCGGGCTGAGCTTGTCGAAGCCCCGTACTTTATCCTGGCTGACGCAAACAAGGACAGTCTTTCGACAGGCTCAGGACGAACGGTTCTGATTTGACCGACCACATCCCCCCCCCGGATAATGTCGAGCGCTTCGCCACTGATTTTGCTGCCCTCGCCCCGGTCGACGGGCGCGTCGGCGTCGCTGTCTCGGGCGGGCCCGACAGCCTTGCGCTGTTGCTGCTGGCGGTCGCAGCGTTACCGGGACGGGTAGAAGCCGCAACGGTCGATCACGGGCTGCGACCGCAAAGTGCTGACGAGGCAGACGGCGTGGGCCGACTATGCGCCACGATGGGCATTCGCCATCAGATTTTGACCGTCGAGTGGGACGAGAAGCCTAGCGGGAACATGCAGGCGATTGCCCGCGACGTCCGTTACAATCTGCTGTGTGAATGGGCGCGCGGACGCAATCTAGAAGCCGTTGCCACTGCTCATCATGTCGATGACCAAGCCGAGACCTTACTGATGCGTCTTAATCGAGGCGCAGGAGTGGGCGGTCTGGCAGGCGTACATCCCAGCCGTCCGTTGGGCACTGCGGTCGGCGGTGAGACCATGATCATGCTGATCCGTCCTCTTTTAACATGGCGGCGCGTGGACCTTGCGGCGATCGTTGCCGCGGCGGGACTGACCGCGATCGACGATCCTTCAAACGCCGACGATCGCTTCGATCGAACCCGCGCGCGCGCGCTCCTTGCCGAGAGCGCTTGGCTCGATCCCGCCCGATTGGCCGCAGTGGCGAAGCATTGTAGCGATGCCAAGCGCGCGCTCGAATGGGCTTCCTGGCAGGAGTTCAGCGCGCGCCAGTCAACAGAGGGCGACATCCTCGTCCTAAACGCCGAAGGCCTACCCTTCGAATTGCAACGGCGTCTCCTCGTCGATGCGATCAAACTTCTTACTGGTAATTTCCCCGCGGGACCGGAGACGGTTCGGGCGCTCGATGCACTAAGCGAGGGCCGGACCGTTACGCTCGCCGGCCTGAAGCTCGAACCCGGCCCGCCATGGCGATTGTCCTGGACCCAACCCCATCGCCGGGATTGTTGAGCGCGCCCAGCCATCCTATCTTAAGGTTCCTGCGCGCAGTATAAGCGCCATGAGGATGGGAAAAGCATGAACGAGAAGAAGCCGGGCAATCCCTGGGCCAAGTCGCTGATGATCTGGATGGCGGTGCTGTTCGGATTGGTGCTGATGGTCCAGATGTTCGACGGCAAGACCGCGGCCACCGGCACAGCCATGCCCTATTCGCAGTTCGTGCGCGAAGTCGACGAAGGCAATGTGAAGTCGGTCACCGTCGCCACCGCTTCGAACCGCAATAGCACGATCGCCGGCACGCTCGAGGGCGGCAAGGCATTCACTACCACTGCGCCGGCCGACGCCAATGTTTCCGACCGGTTGATCGCCAAGGGCGTTGCGCTTCAGGTGAAGCCGGAAGAACAGTCCAGCATCTGGATGTACATGCTTCTCAATTCCCTGCCGTTCATCCTCATCCTCGGCATCAGCTTCTTCGTCATGCGCCAGATGCAGAAGAACGCCGGCGGCGGAGCAATGGGCTTCGGCAAGAGCCGCGCCAAGATGCTGACCCAGAAAGAAGGCCGCGTCACCTTCGCTGATGTCGCCGGAATCGACGAAGCGCGCGAAGAGCTCGAGGAAATCGTCGAATTTCTGAAGGATCCGGGCAAGTTCGCCAGGCTCGGCGGCAAGATTCCCAAGGGCGCGCTGCTGATCGGCTCGCCCGGCACCGGCAAGACCCTGCTCGCCCGCGCCATCGCCGGCGAAGCTGGCGTGCCGTTCTTCGCCATCTCGGGTTCCGACTTCGTTGAGATGTTCGTCGGCGTCGGCGCCAGCCGAGTCCGCGACATGTTCGAACAGGCCAAGAAATCGGCGCCGTGCATCGTCTTCATCGACGAGATCGATGCCGTCGGCCGTCACCGCGGCGCCGGGCTCGGCAACGGCAATGACGAGCGCGAGCAGACCCTCAACCAATTGCTGGTCGAGATGGACGGGTTCGAGGCCAATGAAGGCATCATCATCATCGCCGCGACCAACCGTCCCGACGTGCTCGATCCGGCTTTGCTCCGCCCCGGCCGCTTCGACCGCCAGGTGATGGTCCCGCGCCCCGACATCGACGGGCGCGAGCAGATCCTTGCCGTTCACATGAAGAAGGTTCCGCTGGCGCCCGACGTCGATCCCCGCGTTATCGCTCGCGGCACCCCCGGGTTCTCGGGGGCCGATCTGGCCAACCTCGTCAACGAGGCTGCCCTCCTCGCCGCGCGCAAGGGCAAGCGGCTGGTGGCAATGAGCGAGTTCGAAGACGCCAAGGACAAGGTCATGATGGGCACCGAGCGGCGCTCGATGGTGATGACCGAGGACGAAAAGAAGATGACCGCCTACCACGAGGCCGGCCACGCCGTGGTCGCAATCCACGAGGCGGCGTCCGACCCGATCCACAAGGCGACGATCATCCCGCGCGGCCGGGCGCTTGGCATGGTCATGCGGCTGCCCGAGCGCGACAGCTACAGCTATCACCGCGACAAGATGTACGCCAACCTGGCGGTGGCCATGGGCGGCCGCGTCGCCGAGGAAGTGATCTTCGGGCATGACAAGGTCAGCTCGGGCGCTTCGTCCGATATCAGCTATGCCACCGGCCTAGCCCGCGACATGGTCACCCGCTGGGGCATGTCCGACGCGCTGGGCGCGGTGCAATATGCCGAGGCCGACGAGGAAGTGTTCCTAGGTTATTCGATGAATCGCCAGAAGAACCTGTCGAACGAGACCGCGCAGGCGATCGACAAGGAAATCCGCCGCATCGTCGAGCAAGGTTACGACCGCGCCAGGCATGTGCTCGAAGAGCATCGCGGCGAGTTGGAAACGCTGGCCAAGGCGCTGCTCGAGTATGAGACGCTCTCGGGCGACGAGATCAAGGTCATCGTCGGCGGCGGCTCGATCGACCGCGGCCGCTCGGCCAAGCCGGCCTTGCCGACCGCCGGCTCGTCGATCCCCAAGAGCCGCAAGCCAAGCAGCGGGCTGGGCGGCGCGGCGCCGGCCGGTGCGTGACCGGCCCGTTCAATAAGCGTTCATCGGATCGGCTCTTTCTGGCCGCATGAAATCCAGGGGAGAGTGATCGATGCGTTTTGCGATTTTGGGGCTTGCCGCTGCTATGATTGCGGCTCCCGCCGCGGCCCAGTCGATGAATGCCGAGCAGTTTCACCGCCGGGCGACCGCCCTTCAGAAGAAGGGCGCAGCCGCGGTATTCTCGATGGGCGAAGTCAAGAAATTGATGCGCGAGGTCCAGGCGGCCGGTGAGAAGAACCGCGCCGCGCGGCTCGCCGCGGCCGCCGCCGGCAGAACCCCTCGCTACTGCCCGCCGGAGCAGGCGAAGGGAAAGGGCAAAGGCATGGATTCGAAAGAATTCATGCAGCGCATGTCCGCAATCCCTGTCGCGGAGCGCACGCGGATCGATATCACCGAGGCCTCGGCGAGGATCATGGCGAACAAATATCCGTGTCCGGCCTAAGGCCGCTCTGATTGACGCTCGCAGCGCTATCAGACTCGTTTCTCTCAACCGTCGTCGGGACGGACTTTCAGGTGGTCGCTAAGCGTGCGCCGCTCGCCGCTGCTGCCCTATCCTAGCAGTCCAAGTAGCAGGAGGGCGGTAAGAAACACCGCCAAAGCGGCGTTCGCGAAGACGATTAGACATGCGGTTCGCCACAAGGCGCTCGGCCGATTGAGCGAATAGGCGCCGCGCAACTGCCGGTACATGTGGATCGGAATGATCGCAAACGGCAGCAATGCGACCGTGCCGATCAGGCCCGCTAGTTTCAACAGCGTATAGGCGATCATGAAGACGGTCATGAATGCAATCGAGTAGGTCGCGAACACAGTGTGGTCGTAGAGCTTGAAGCGACGGTAGCGGCGGCGGTGCAGGAACAGCAGCCAGACCAATGGCACGGAGATCGGAATCAGTGCCCACGAAAATTTATAGGCGTTCGACTGAAGCTTGTAGATCAGCAGGGACGGGTTTTCCTTCGCCCTTCTAAAGGAATCGTTAGCCCAACGGTTGATCGTGTCCGCGCCGGCCAACACCACGAGATCCTCTTTCGTCGCTTCGACTTCCGCCGCACCCTGCTCCACCTCCGCGCTTTCGGCCGCCCTCTCGCGGCCGGTGCGGTCATCATAGGCGATTTCGCCGACCGCGCTGAACACCGCGAACATCAGGAAGACGGAGAATAGAAACAGCGCGATCGGGGAAACGAACCGGGCCCTCTCGCCATCGATATAGCGCCGCGTGAGCTCGCCGGGACGCCAAGCGAGGAGGGGAAGCGTGCGCCAAATCTTGCCCTCGAAATGGAACACACCGTGCAACAAATCGTGAAAGAAAGCGCGGAGCGTGCGGTGGACGTGGCAGCGCTGACCGCAGGTGTGGCAATAGTCTCCGATGAGGTTGGCACCACAATTGAGACAGGGAGCTTCGTTGGCGTGACCGGCTCCAGCGACCGCGCCGGTGTCCGGCTCGACCGCGGCGGCCGTGACCCCTCCCATCACTGCTTCACCAACCCCCTCAGTGTCGCCCATTTCATCCCCCCTCAACCCTTCTATCCCGCGGAGGTGGCGGCGGTCGAGGGGGGATGCTAGCCAGCGGGCACAATGCGGCGCATCGGACTCCTTGGCGGCAGTTTCAATCCTGCGCATCGCGGTCATCGCCGGATGAGTCTGGCGGCGATCGGCGCGCTTGGGCTCGACGAATTGTGGTGGCTGGTGTCGCCCGGCAATCCGTTGAAACCAGCCGGGGGCATGGCGCCCTACGCCGCGCGGGTCGCCTCGGCGCGCGAACAGGCGCGGCGGAGCAAGATCGAGGTCAGCGAGATCGAGACCGAGATCGGCACGCGGTACACGGTCGACACCATCGGCGCCGTCCTGAAGCGCTGGCCCGACGACCGCTTCGTCTGGCTGATGGGCGAGGACATTTTGCCGCAGTTCGACCAATGGAAAGACTGGCGCAAACTGGCGCAAATGGTTCCGATTGCGGTCATGCCGCGCCCGGGCTATGATGACGAGGCCCGCGCGGCGCGCGCGATGGGCTGGTTGAGGCAGTTCGTCCGTCCCTCGGCCATGGCAGCGGAGTGGACGACGTGGAGCACACCGGCGATTATCTTCCTTCGCCTGCCCCCTGATACGACCTCCGCCACCCGCCTGCGCGCGCTCGACCCCGACTGGCACCACCGTTTCGCCGCGCGAGCGAGCGATCGTGCCGCATCGCATAAGGAATGACCTTGCCCGATCCCGTTTCCGCGCCTGCCGCCGACGCCCCCGACAATAGCGTCGAGGCGCTTCACGCGCTTGTTCTCCAATCGCTCGACGACGACCAGGCGGTCGAAGTGGTGTCGATCCCGCTTGCCGGAAAATCGTCGATCGCCGACCATATGGTGATCGCCAGCGGCCGCTCGACCCGCCAGGTCGCATCGATGGCGACCTAGCTCGCCGACAGGATCAAGAAGGATCACAAGAAGATCGTGCGGATCGAGGGGCTGCCGACCGCGGACTGGGTGCTGATCGACGCCGACGACGTTATCGTCCACCTGTTCCGCCCCGAAGTGCGCAATTTCTACAATCTCGAGCGGATGTGGGCGTTCGGCGACGAGGACATGCCCAAGAAGGCGGGCGCGGCGACGCCCGGCGCCTGACCGGAGCCGTGCTGCTCCATATCGTCGCCCGCGGAAAGATCGGCCGCACCAGCGAAGCCGAATTGGTCGAACGCTATTTGAAGCGCATCTCCTGGCCGACCAAGGTCAGCGAACTCCCGGACCGCGGCGGCGCGCTTCCTTCGGTCGCAGCGCAATCCGTCACGATCCTCCTCGACGAGCGCGGCGAAGCGTTGTCATCGATGACCTTCGCCAAAAAGCTTGAAGCGTGGCGCGACGACGGCAAGCGCGAGGCGCGGTTCCTGATCGGCGCGGCCGACGGCCATAATGATGCGCAGCGCGAGAACGCCGAGCTGCTGCTTTCGTTCGGGCCGGCGAGCTGGCCCCACATGCTCGCCCGCGCCATGCTCGCCGAGCAATTGTTCCGGGCGACGTCGATCCTCGCCAACCACCCCTATCACCGCGAAGGCTGATGCGCCGGCTCGCCCTCCTCCTCGCCTTGGTCGCGCCCGGCCTGCTCGCAGCGGCGAGCGCGCCGATCATCCCCCAGCGGGCAACCGCCGAGGAGAGGCT
>JALYQH010000192.1 GCA_030855945.1 Pseudomonadota bacterium
GTGATCAGCCGGAACTTGCTGTCGACCGGGCGCCAGACGTGGATGTGCATGCCGTAGCGGCGCATGAAGATGCCCTCGATCACGCGCTGCGCGACATAACCGAACACGATCGCGGCAAGCACCAGTCCCTGATAGACCGGCTCGAGCCCCGGATAGTCTTGCTTGTGCAGCGGCCCGTGCCGCCCCAACCCCTCGGCCCCCGCCCACCACCAGAAAGGCGGATGGATAAGGTCGATGCCATGATCGAAGACATTGCCCCATTTCGAGGATTGGCCGGTGCACCGCGCGAGTTTGCCGTCGACCGTGTCGAGCACCATGAACCCGAACCCCGCCGCGCAGCCGGCCCAGTAGCGCCCTTCCCAGAAGAAAAAGAAAGCCGCGACGCACAGCAAGGCCCCGACCAGCGTGATGAAATTGGGGCTCAGCCCCGAGCGTGCCGCCCACCGCGTCAGGTAAAACGCCGGGCGGCGCCACAGATAGAGCGTCAGCGCATCGGTCACGCCCTTATAGGCGGCATCGTAAGCGGCGCGTTCGACGACGTCTTCCTGCCCCGCCACCAGCGGCACGACGAACGGCCGCTCGCGCTTGCGTAGCTCGTGATTGGACACTTCGGCACGGTCGGCGTCGAGGATCTCGAGCCCTCGCGCTTCGAACTGCCGCCCGTCGCGCATCGCCGCCACATGGGATTCGGGGTCGACCCCCGCGGGGACATGCACCAGCACCGCGCGGCCGTCCTTGACCAGCGCCGTCCCGGGCTTTGCCGCCATTGCCCGCGCCCATGTCGGGTCCCACGCGAAGCCAAGGTCGGCGAGCAGCGCCGCCCGTCCGGCCTGCGGGCTCATGCTCGGCTCCATCCCCGCCTTGACCGCCAGCGCGTTGGCGCGGACGTCGGCCGCCATGCCGAAGGCGCGGGCCGGATTGTCGCCGATGGCGATGAACAAGGGGGGGGTGGCATCCGCGCTCATGGCGACCGGCTATAAGGCATCAACATTGGCAGGAAAGAGGCAGTTTGCCGGGAGTGCTTGCCCACAGCGCCGATTTCGCGCATTTCACCCCTCATGGGGGTCGAAACCAGCAACGGCGGCGAACGCTCAGGCGATCGCGCCGCCAATACGTTCCGCATCAGCGGCGCGTTGACGATCACGCGCGCCGCTTCGACGCAGCGCGAACTTGAATCCATCGCCGATCCGCTGACCATCGACCTCGCCGGGGTCGAAAAGATGGACACCGTCGGCGCGTGGCTGGTCCACCGCGCGGTGCGCGACCGCAAGGCCAAGGTGATCGGCGCCTCGGACGACGGGAAGAAGTTACTCGAACAGGTGGCCGAGGCCGACCATCCGACCAAGATGCGCCCCGAACAGCCCAATTCGGCGGCGCGCGCGCTTGGCGAGCTGGGCGACTGGACGATCGAGGCCGGGCGCACTTTGGTCGGGCTGCTCGGCTTCCTCGGCGCGGTGATGATCGGCATGGCGAGCATCATTCGCCGCCCCAAGCGCTTCCGCCTCAACGCCGTGGTCCAGCGCTTCGACCTCGTCGGGGTGCGCGCGCTCGGCATCATCGGGCTGATGACTTTCCTCATCGGCATCGTCATCGGCCAGCAGGGCGCGGTCCAGCTCGCGGCGTTCGGCGCCGAAGTCTATACCATCAACCTCATCGGCCGGCTCAGCATCCGCGAACTCGCCACGCTGATGACCGCGATCATGGTCGCCGGCCGTTCGGGATCGGCCTTCGCCGCGCAACTCGGAACGATGAAGATCACCGAGGAAATCGATGCGATGCGCACCATCGGCGTCTCCCCGGTCGAGGCGCTGGTCCTCCCACGCCTGCTCGCCGCGACGATCATGATGCCTTTGCTGGCCTTTTACGCGATGATGATGTCACTGCTCGGCGGGGGTATTTACGTGTGGATCGACCTCGGCATCCCTCCCGCGACCTTCATCCAGCGGATCCAGGAAGTCGTGCCGATCACCGATTTGTGGGTTGGCCTTATCAAAGCCCCGGTGTTCGGCTTCATCATCGCGCTCGCGGGCTGCTTTCAGGGCATGCTGGTCGAGGGCAATTCGGAAGAAGTCGGCATGCGCACGACCGCCGCGGTGGTTCAGTCGATTTTCCTCGTCATCGTGCTCGACGCGGTGTTCGCGGTATTCTTTTCGCAGGTTGGCTGGATATGAGCGACAAACCGATCATTTCGATCCGCGGGCTCACCAACAGCTTTGGCGAGGATAAGGTTCACGACGGGCTCGACCTCGAGGTGCGCCGCGGCGAGATTCTCGGCGTGGTCGGCGGGTCGGGGACCGGCAAGTCGGTGCTGATGCGCTCGATCATCGGGCTCCAGACCCCCGACGCGGGCGAAATCGACGTGCTGGGCGAGAATATGATCGGCCGCGACGATGCCGAGGCGAAGAATATCCGCCGCCGCTGGGGTATATTGTTCCAGGCTGGCGCGCTCTTTTCGACGCTTACCGTGGCCGAAAACGTCCAGGTCCCGATCCGCGAATATTTCCCCTTCATCGAGCCGCCGCTGCTCGACGAGATTGCGAGCTACAAGATCGCCATGTCGGGGCTTCCCACCGACGCCGGACCCAAATATCCGTCCGAACTGTCGGGCGGCATGCGCAAGCGCGCTGGGCTCGCCCGCGCGCTCGCGCTCGATCCCGAATTATTGTTTCTCGACGAGCCGACCGCGGGGCTCGACCCGATCGGCGCCGCGGGGTTCGACGAGTTGATCGTCAATCTCAAGAAACGGCTCGAGCTGACCGTCTTCCTCATCACTCACGACCTCGACACGCTCCATGCAATCTGCGACCGGGTAGCGGTGATTTCCGACCAGAAGGTCGTCGCGGTCGGAACGATTGAAGAATTGCTCGCTTTGGACCATCCTTGGATCCAGGAATATTTTAACGGACCCCGTGGGCGCGCCGCCTCCGCCGGGTTGAAGAAAGGGCATCGGGCCTCCTGATGGAAACGCGTTCGAACCATGTGCTGGTCGGGACCGTAGTCC
>JALYQH010000193.1 GCA_030855945.1 Pseudomonadota bacterium
CAGGCGGTGGAGCGGGCCCTGTTCCAGATCGACGTCGGTGACGCGGTCGAACGGGATGGCGCGGCTGGTGCGCGACAGGAAGCCGCTGTCGATCCGCAATTCGTCGGGGCCGACGCGATATTCGAGCTTGAGCCAGTGCAGCAACAGGGAGCCGACCGTGATCACGATGAGGCCCGCAGCGATGAGCGCGATCAGTCCCCACCGTTCCTGCGATCCGAGCACCGCCGCGGCGGCGACGAGCCCCCAGGCGCCTTTGAACGACTTGCCGAGCCCGGTCAGCAGGTACAGCGGATGAAGCCGCTCGGGCGGGCCAAGCGCCTCGCCGCTCGCGGTAAGCGCAGCCTCGCTCATTCCGCGTCGGTGCGGATCGATCCGCGGATGGTCTCGCGCATCGTCGCCGCTTGGTCGGGAGCCAGGCCGGGCAGGATAACGACGCTATTGTGGGTGCCGGCGGTGTGAACGATCAGGCTGGCGGTGCCGAACAATTTATCGAACGGGCCGCGAAGCACGTCGATATGCTGGACCCGGACGAAGGGGACGATGGTGTCAGTGTGGAACAGCCAGCCGCGCACGACGCGCAGGAGCGAGCCGTCGATAGCGTAGCCAAGCCGCCGATAGACGCGGTCGGGCGCGACGAAAATGGCGCTTATCGCAATCAGCGCGACGAGCACCGGCAACAGCCCGGCGACGGGAAATTCCTTAAGCACGAGCCGGTCGAGCGCGACCGATCCGGCGAACAGCGGCAGCCAAAGCATTGCCGCCTGAGCGCGCAGCGTGTTGCGAAAGCCGGGCTCGACCGGGAGCAGCGGCGGATATTCTTGTGGTGTCATGCGCAGATAATACAGCGCGCGGCGCTATTGGGAACCGAAATCAGACGGCGCCCCCGCGATGCTCGCCGCGGATACGGCGAACGGTGCCGCTGCTGGCGCGCATGACGATGCTCTCGGTCTCGACGCATCCGCCCTTGCGCCGCTTGACCCCTGACAACAGCGAGCCGTCGGTCACCCCGGTGGCCGCGAAAATGCAATCGCCGCGGGCCATATCCTCAAGACTGTAGATTCGGCCGAGATCCTCGATCCCCCAGCGCCGGGCGCGGCCGCGCTCGTCGTCGTTGCGGAAGATCAGCCGGCCCTGGATTTGGCCGCCGACGCAGCGCAGCGCCGCCGCGGCGAGCACGCCTTCGGGAGCGCCGCCCGAGCCCATGTAAATGTCGATGCCGGTGTCTGCGTCGGTGGTGGCGATAACCCCGGCGACGTCCCCGTCGGGGATCAGCATGATTCCGCAGCCGAGTGCGCGCAACTCGGCGATGATCGCCTGATGGCGCGGCCGATCTAGCACGCAGGCCATGATCTCGTTCGGTTCGACCCCCTTGGCTGCGGCCAGGCTGCGGACATTGTCGCTCGGGCTTCGGTCGAGGTCGATCGTTCCCTCGGGGTAGTTGGGGCCGATCGCGATCTTGTCCATGTAGACGTCGGGGGCGTTGAGCAGGCAGCCCTGCTCCGCGATCGCCAGCACGGCCAGCGCATTGGGACCGGCCTTAGCGGTGATCGTCGTGCCCTCGAGCGGATCGAGCGCGATGTCGATGCGCGGTCCGCTGCCCTGCGCCGAGCCGACCTTTTCGCCGATGTAGAGCATCGGCGCCTCGTCGCGCTCGCCCTCGCCGATCACGACGGTACCGTCCATCGGCAGCTCGTTGAGCGCCGCGCGCATCGCCTCGACCGCGGCGGCGTCGGCGGCTTTCTCGTCCCCCCGCCCGATCAGCCGCGATGCGGCGATGGCGGCGGCCTCGGTGACGCGGACCATTTCGAGGACGAGGACGCGGTCGAGAACGGTGGAAGCAGTAACCATGGCGGGAAGCGGCTCCTGATGCACGAGCTTTCCCCCAACCCGTTCGGGCTGAGCTTGTCGAAGCCCTAATCTTCTGGCGCAGTAGGAAAAGCACGGCCCTTCGACAAGGTCAGGGCGACCGGATTTCCGAAATCTCGTCTTCCTCGTCCGCCCGATGTTCCAATATGTGGCTGCGGATTCGGACGCTGCGGGTGCCCAGGCGGGTTTCATGGAGGAAGATGGCGAACCCCAAGGCGGTGAACACCATCGACGCAATGAACAGCAAGGCGATGACCGTGCCGAAGCGATAACCGGTGAGGAAGGCCGCGAACAGCAGTACGACTACGGCGGAAATGATCAGCGCGGCGAGGACCGACGTGAAAATGGCGGCGTTGACGACGCGGATGCGGCGGTCGAGCATCCGCACTTCGGACACCAGCCGGTCATGCTCCGACCCGCGCGACGACAGGATTCGCGGTTCGAGTCCGCGCGCGCGGTCGACGATCCGCGCCAGCCTCCCGGCGCAAACGTTGAGGAAAGCGCCGAGCCCCGCCAGCAGGAAGACCGGCGCGACCGCGAGCTGGATGATCTGCGCGAGGTGGGTAAGCTCGGGCGTCGGCGGGAGGAGCGGCGGGGACATTGCGCTCATTATGCCTCAGCGCCGGCGCAAACCCTAGCCCTCGATCACAACCTTCGTGCCGAGCTTGGTCAAACCGTAGAGCTTTTCGGCGAATTTCGGGGGCATGCGAATGCAGCCGTGGCTGGCGGGATAGCCGGGGGTCTTGCCGGCGTGAAAGGCGATGCCGAATTCGTCGAGCCGCTGCATGAACGGCATCGGCGCGTCGTCATATTTCCGCGAGAAATGGGACTTTTTCTTCTGCAGCACCGACCAGAAGCCGAGCGGGGTTTCCTTGCCCTTCTTGCCGCTGGAAATGGTCGTCGCGCCAATCAATTGGTCGGCGCGATAGACGTAGGCCATCTGGGTCAGCAGGTCGACGACCACGCGCGTATCGCCCTCCTTCGGGATGGACGGCGCCCAGACATATTCGCCGGGTTTGAAACCGGTCCGGCCGAAGCTTGCCACCATCGCCTGATAGGCCTTGGGCGCATGGCCGTGGGTCCAGCGATAGGGCGCCATGCTCGGAGCCGGAGGAGCGGCCTTGACCGTGACCGCCACTGGCTTTGGCGGAGGCGCCGTCGTGCACGAAGCAAGCGCGAGCGCCGCGCCAACCGTCAGCAATGACCAAAGTGTTTTCATGAATACCGCCCCAAAATTCAGCAGCCGTGATGGGACAGCTAGTGGCGGCGCACAAGCGGATGCCGTTAACCATGACCGGGCAACCGCCGCATGCTGCTTTCGGTGCATCGATAACTCATCGGATAACGATTAACCGTGGCGCACCCCGCATCTGCGGTTCGATCAGCGGTCGTAGGCCGGCAGGCTCAATCCGCGCGCGATTGCGGCTCCCCTCAGGCTGAATCCCGCCAGCCCCGCCACCAGCGCAGCCAGCCCCGCCGGAGCGCCGAACAGGGTCAGCACCACGAACAGGCCCGATGCCAGCGCAGCGGCGGTGACGTAAAGCTCCGGCCGCATGAGGATCGACGGCGCGGCCGCGAGCACGTCGCGGATGATGCCCCCGACGCAAGCGGTCATCACGCCCATCGCGAAGGCGGGGACTGGCGCGACGCCGTAATTGAGCGCCTTGGCCGCGCCGTAGACCGCATAGGCCGCCAGCCCCACGGCATCGAACCACAGCAAGGCGCGGCCGGTGATCGCCTTGCGCGACAGGAACCACACGCCGAGCGCCGCGCCGATGCAGATCAAAAGCGTGCCGTTGGTGTTGACCCAAAACACCGGCGCGCCGATCAGCAAATCGCGCATCGTTCCGCCGCCGACGCCGGTGATCACCGCGAAGAAGATGAAGGTGACCAGCGTCTGTTTCTTCTCCGCCGCGAGCAGCGCCCCCGACACCGCGAACACGGCAATGCCGACATAGTCGAGCAGGACCAGCGCGTCGGGAATGATGGCGGGGGTTGTCATGTCCACCCCCTAACCGTTCGTGTCGAGCGAAGTCGAGACACGCCGGCGAACGCCCCTCGACTTCGCTCGGTACGAACGGGCTTGGGGTTCGGTCCAATCGGGTTTAAATCCCTGCCATGACCGACACTCCCTCCGACACCACGGCGACTCCATCCCTCGACGACATGCAGCATTGGTCGCTGGTCATGGCGCGCGCGCAGCAGATGATGATGGAGGCGTGGGCCGACAATCTCGCCAAGGGCAGCGCAATGCCTGGGCTGGGCCTCGGCCAGCCGCCGGCGAGCACCGATCCGATGGCGTGGATGAGCGCGGGCGCCGAAGCATGGTCGAAGGGGCTCGACGCGTGGAGCCAGATGCTCGGCCAGGTCGGCGCCGCCGCCGAAACCAGGGACCGCCGCTTCGGCGCACCCGAATGGAGCGAAAGCCCCATGTTCGACACGATGCGCCAAAGCTATCTGGCGATCAGCGACCGATTGCTTGGAACGGTCGAGGAGATCGATGGGCTCGACGAGGCGGCGCGGAGTCGCCTGCGCTTCGCGACCAAGGGGTTCGTCGATGCGATGAGCCCGTCCAATTATCTCGCGCTCAATCCCGAGGTGATGAAGCGGACGGTCGAAACCAAGGGCGAGAATTTGCTCGCCGGGCTCAGGAACATGATCGGCGACATCCAGCGCGGCCAAGTCAGCCAGAGCCCCGAGGGCGCGTTCGAGCTTGGCCGCAACCTCGCGGTGACGCCCGGCAAGGTGATCCACGAGACGCGGCTCTATCAACTGATTCAATACGCGCCGACGACGGAGAAGGTGCTCGAAACGCCGCTCGTCATCTTCCCGCCGTGGATCAACCGCTTCTACATCCTCGACCTCACGCCCGAGAAAAGTTTCGTCAAATGGACCGTCGAGCAGGGCGTCAGCCTGTTCATGGTCAGCTGGAAATCGGCCGACGAAAGCATCCGCGACGTCAGCCAGGACGATTATATCGCGGCGCAGCTCGACGCGGTGGCGGTGATCCGCGACTTGCTCGGTGTCGAGGCGGTCCACACCATCGGCTATTGCGTCGCGGGTACGACCCTGGCGGCAAGCCTCGCTTATCTCGCGGGCAAGGGCGAAGCGGCGCAGGTCGCCAGCGCGACCTTCTTTACCGCCCAGGTCGATTTCAGCGAAGCCGGCGACCTCACTTTGTTTCTCGGCGACGACACGATGAAGACGCTCGAGCAGCTTACCGCCGACACCGGCGTGCTCGACGGACGGGTGATGGCGGCGACGTTCAACCTGCTGCGCGGGCGCGACCTCATCTGGAACTATGTCGTCAACAATTACCTCATGGGCAACGACCCGCCCCCGTTCGACCTGCTCCACTGGAACGGCGACGTCACCAACCTGCCCGCCGCCTGGCACCGCGACTACCTCGAGACGCTCTACCGGCAGAACAAGCTGGTGGAATGCGGTGGGATCAGTGTCGATGGCACCCCGATCGATCTCGGGCGGATTCAGACCCCGCTCTACATCCAGGCCGGGCGCGAGGATCACATCGCGCCGCCGCAGAG
>JALYQH010000205.1 GCA_030855945.1 Pseudomonadota bacterium
GCCTTTTCCCCCCTCCCACCAGAGTGGGAGGGGCCGGGGGAGGGCTTGTCGTGTTCGAGAGCGACAGGCCCTCCCCTTCGCGCTTCGCGCTCTTCCCCTCCCGCTCTGGCGGGAGGGGGTTGATCCGCTGTCGCGCTGGTCGGGATTTCTTCCGCCATAGCCTCGGTCGCCTTGACCGACCCATCCCCAAGCGGCTGCTCATCCTTGCTTTCCGCACCCGCGGCGCTGCTTTCGGTCTCGATCTCCACCAGCACGCTGCCGATCGCGATCTGGTCACCGACTTCGCCCGCAAGCTTGACCACCGTGCCCGCGACCGGGCTTTCCATTTCGACCGTGGCCTTGTCGGTCATCATGTCGGCGAGCTGCTGGTCTTCCTCGACGCGGTCGCCCAATTTGATGTGCCATGCGACGATCTCGGCCTCGGCGATGCCTTCGCCGACGTCGGGCAGCTTGAACTGATAGATGCTCATGCGAGGACCTTCTTGAGGGCATTCTTGAGCCGGATCGGGCCGGGGAAATAGACCCATTCGTAGGCGTGCGGGTAGGGCGTGTCCCAGCCCGCCACGCGTTCGATCGGAGCTTCGAGATGATAGAAGCAGCGCTCCTGCACGAGCGCGCTTAGCTCGGCGCCGAAGCCGCTGGTCCGGGTCGCTTCCTGGACGATCAGGCAGCGGCCGGTTTTCTTGACCGATTGCTCGATCGTCTCGATGTCGAGCGGGATCAGGGTACGCAGGTCGATGACCTCCGCGTCCACCCCATTTTCCTCGACTGCGGCGAGCGCGACATGGACCATCGTGCCATAGGTCAGCACGGTCAGCGCCTCGCCGGCGCGGACCACGGCCGCCTTGCCGAGCGGGACGGTGTAATAGCCGTCGGGGACTTCGCTCATCGCATGCTTGGCCCAGGGCGTGACCGGGCGGTCGTGGTGGCCGTCGAACGGGCCGTTATAGATCCGCTTGGGCTCGAAGAAGAGCACTGGGTCGGGGTCCTCGATCGCGGCGATCAGCAGGCCCTTGGCGTCATAGGGGTTGGACGGGATGACCGTCTTGAGGCCGGCAACGTGGGTGAATAGGGCCTCGGGGGACTGGCTGTGCGTCTGCCCGCCGAAGATGCCGCCGCCATAGGGCGAGCGGATGACCATCGGCATGGTCCATTCGCCGGCGGTGCGGTAGCGCATCTTGGCGACTTCGCTGACGATCTGGTCGTAGCCGGGATAGATGTAATCGGCGAACTGGATTTCGACCACTGGCTTGAGGCCATAGGCCGCCATTCCCACCGCAGTACCGACGATGCCGCCTTCGCTGATCGGCGCGTCGAACGCGCGGGTCTTGCCGAACTGCTTCTGCAAGCCTTCCGTGGCGCGAAACACGCCGCCGAAAAAACCGACATCCTCGCCATAGACGACGACGTCGGGGTCGCGCTCCATCATCACGCGGTGGGCGTCGTTGATCGCCTGGATCATGTTGCGGTTGGTCATTAAGGCTTGCGCCCCTGGAACTCGCTTGCTTCCGCCAACGCCTGCTCGCGCTGCTCGGCCAGGTGCCACGGCACTTCGGCGAACACGTCCTCGAATACCGAGGGAATGTCATCGAATCCCTGCTGCGGAAGAATGCCGAGCTTCTCTGCCTCCTTCTGCGCGGCGCGGACGGTTGCATCGAGTTCCTTGTCGAGTGCCGCGTCGCGTTCGTCATCCCATTCACCGAGCCCGACGAGATGCGCCTTCAGCCGGGCGATCGGGTCGCCCAGCGGCCACGCGCCAGCCTCGCCCGCGGGGCGGTAACCGCTCGGGTCGTCAGACGTCGAATGGCCCTCGGCGCGATAAGTGAAAAATTCGATCAGCGTCGGGCCGTGGTTGGAGCGCGCGCGATCGGCTGCCCAGCGCGTCGCGGCATAGACCGCGAGCGCGTCATTGCCATCGACACGCAAGCCCGCGATGCCATAGCCGACGGCGCGGCTGGCGAAGGTCGCCTGCTCGGCTCCGGCGATGCCCGAGAAGCTCGAGATCGCCCATTGATTGTTGACCACTGCGAGGATCGCCGGTGCCTGGTAAACCGCGGCGAACGTGAGCGCCGAATGGAAGTCGCCTTCCGCCGTTGCGCCGTCGCCGATCCAGCCCATCGCGATGCGGCTGTCGCCCTTGATCGCAGACGCCATCGCCCAGCCGACCGCCTGCGGATATTGGGTGCCGAGGTTGCCCGAGATCGAGAA
>JALYQH010000206.1 GCA_030855945.1 Pseudomonadota bacterium
GTGCAACATCGCATCGCGCCGCGTCGATGTCGGCAGCGAGATCACGCTTGGTCCCAAGGCGCAGGAAATGGCGCTGGTGATGGAAGCACAGAGCCTCGCCGAGCGCGACGTCCCCGAATATGTCGCGATCGACGGCACCGCCAAGGCGACCTTCACGCGCGTGCCGACGCTCGACGAAGTGCCCTATCCGGTGAAGATGGAGCCGAACCTCGTCGTCGAATTCTATTCGCGCTGATCCACCGGATCGGCTCGAACGCATCGGGGCGGCCCTTCGGGGTCGCCCTTTTTCGTTTGGAGCGTTAGAGGGCTCGCATGACATCCCCACCCCTTCCCGAATGGGCGCCGCACGAGGCCGTGTGGATCGGGTTTCCCTCCGTCTCCGCATTATGGGAGGACGACCTTGCTCCGGCGCAAGCCGAGGTCGCTGCCTTCGCTGGGGCGGTTCATGCCGACGGCGCCGGCGAGGAGGTCTGGCTAGTCGCGGCGGACGAGACCGCTGCCAATGAAGCCCGGCGCCTCGCACCGTTCGCGAAGGTCATTGTTCAGCCCTTTGGTGACATCTGGTTGCGCGATACCGGCGCGATCATCCGCGGCGGCGGAGCGGAGCGGAGCGCGCAAGGCTTCGGCTTCAACGGCTGGGGCGACAAATATGATCTGCCGGGCGACGACACCATCGGCGACCGGCTGAGCCATGCCGCCGGCTTCAACTACACGAAATCCGATTGGATATTGGAAGGCGGCGCGATCGACGGCGATGGCACCGGCCTGTTCCTGACGACCGAGCAATGCTTGCTGAACCCCAATCGCAACCCGGGTTTCGGCAAGGAAGAGGTCGAGGAGCGCTTGAAGCGAGACCTCGGTGCTACCGGCATCGTGTGGCTCGGCGATGGCCTATTGGGCGACCATACCGACGGTCATGTCGACAATCTCGCGCGGTTCGTCGCGCCCGGCCGCGTCGCCATTCCCGAGGCGGTCGAGGACGACCCCAACGCTTCTGCTTACGCGGATGCCGCCGAGGCGTTGCTTGATGCCGACCTGGAAGTCGTCGCAATCCCCGCGCCCGGTGCGGTCGAGCGTGGCGGCGAACTGGTCCCGGCGAGCTATATGAACTTCTACATCGGCAATGCGGTCGTGGTGGTGCCGCAATATGGCGCGCCCAACGACGCTGCCGCGGTCGAGGCGTTCCAGGACATCTTCCCCGATCGCCGTGTCATCGGCCTTCGCGCCGATCATCTGCTGACCGGCGGCGGCAGCTTTCACTGCATCAGCCAGCAGGTGCCTGAATGACCAAGATCAAAGTCGCCGCGCTCCAGCTCGCTTTCGGCGAAGACACCGCACAGAATATCACGAACGTCTCCGACCTTGTGCGCGAGGCATCGGCCAAGGGGGCGCAGGTCGTGCTCCCGCCCGAATTGTTCGAAGGCCCCTATTTCTGCCGGACCGAGGATGAGGCGCTGTTCGCCACGGCCCAGCCCACCGCCGAACATCCCTCGGTTCTGGCGATGCGGAAGCTAGCCGAGGAACTGAAGATCTGGATTCCGACCAGCTTTTTTGAGCTAGACGGCCAGCACCATTACAACAGCCTCGCCATGATCAATCCCGACGGCCAAGTGGCCGGCGTCTATCGCAAGAGCCACATCCCCGACGGACCGGGCTATGAGGAGAAATTCTATTTTCGCCCCGGCAACACCGGCTTCAAGGTGTGGCCTGGCCCAAGTGGAAATGCAGACACGACGCTCGGCGTCGGCATCTGTTGGGACCAATGGTACCCCGAAACCGCGCGGGCGATGATGCTGATGGGCGCGCAAATATTGTTCTACCCGACCGCGATCGGCACCGAGCCGCACGACCCCGATCTCGATACGTCGCGCCTGTGGCGACGGGCGATGATCGGCCACGCGGTCAGCAATGTCGTCCCGGTCGTCGCCGCCAACCGCATCGGCACCGAAGGCGGCCAGCGCTTCTACGGCCACAGCTTCATCTGTGATGAGCGCGGCGATATCCTCGTCGAGTTTGGCGCGGCGGAAACCGGGGTGCTGGTTGCCGAACTCGATCTCGCCGCCGCGAAGAAGCACCGCGCTGCCTTCGGTTTTTTCCGTGACCGCCGGCCCGAGCTTTACGGCCGGCTGACGCAGGACATTTGAGCTAAAGGGTCGGTTTCACTTCATCAGCCACGGCCGAGCGCCGTCGCCCGCTCGAACACCGCTTCGAACATCGCCGCGTCCAGCCTTCGCGTATTCTGATTGTAGCGGCTGCAGTGATAGCTCGACAGCAGCACTCGTCCGTCGGCCGCGATGTGCTCGGCGCCGTGGGCGAATTTGGTCGCGCTGGGCTTTAGGCCAAGCGCGCGGGCCGCCGCGACATGCGCGATCTGGCCCAGCGCGACGATGATGCGGACGGTCGGCAGTGCGGCCAGCGAGGCCTCGAGATAGGTTCGGCAGGTCGCAATCTCGCTCGGCTCGGGCTTATTGGCGGGAGGCAGACATTTGACCGCATTGAGGACGATCGCGCCGTCGAGCGTTAGCCCGTCATCGCGGCGCTGTTCGTAAATGCCATGACTCAATCCATATTTCGTCAGCGTCGCGTAGAGCAGATTACCGGCATAATCGCCGGTGAACGGACGGCCGGTGCGGTTGGCGCCATGCTTGCCGGGCGCGAGTCCAACGATCGCCAGCCAGGCTTGACGATCGCCGAACGCGGGCACGGGAGCATTCCACCAATCGGCATGCTCAATACGGAGCTCTTCGCGAAAGGCGACCAGGCGCGGGCACAGCGGGCAATCGCGCGGCGCTTCGACGCGAGGGATCGGGGAGAGGTCGGCGGGTCGGAGCATGGAAATCCCCTAACCGTTCGCCCTGAGCCTGTCGAAGCCTGTCGAAGCCTGTCGAAGCCTGTCCTGAGCGACGCCGCAGGCGGCGTCGATGGGGGCCACTCTTTCTTTTCGGGACGCGAGCGAACAAGGACGGTCCTTCGACAAGCTCAGGACGAACGGTTTCTTTGGTTAAGACAAGTCACCTCTACGCGATCGCACTCGGCTCGAACCGGCGCCATGTCCGCCATGGCCGTCCGGCAGGAGTCGTCGCCGCCGCCATCGCTCGGCTTGATTCCGACTATGCCCTGTTCGACTCTTCGCCGATCTTCCTCAACCCGGCAGCCCATGGGGCCGGCCGCGAGTTCGCCAATGCGGTGGCCCTAGTCGAGAGCGCGCTTAATCCGAAGGCCATGCTCGCCGCGGTCAAGGCGATCGAGCGCGAATTCGGCCGCCGACCAGGCCGCCGCTGGGGAACGCGGGTGCTCGACCTCGACCTGGTGGCGTGGAGCGGCGGAAATTTCCGCTCCCGCGCCCTCAATATCCCCCACCCCCGCCTCGCAGCGCGCGACTTCGTGCTCGGTCCGCTGGTCGCCGCTGCGCCAGGATGGCGACTGATCGGCGCGCTGACCCCGCGCCACCTCGCCGCGCGCCTTGGCAAGCGCGCGCCGCGCGGCTAACGGGTCAGCCTCGCTGGTGCGGGCCGTTAGCTCAGTTGGTAGAGCAACTGACTTTTAATCAGTAGGTCGCTGGTTCGAATCCAGCACGGCTCACCAGCTCGATCCCGTAGCGATCCAACCAATCGCTCATTCGTCGGCTGGTCGAACGCGGGGTTGTCCAGCGCCGGAGCCGCCGCTACCCTCTCGGAAATTTCGGGGGGACTATATGCTTGAGATCGCAAACCTGTCGCACACCTATGCCAATGGCACGGTGGCGCTCGACAATGTCAGCCTGTCGATTCCGCGCGGCATGTTCGGCTTGCTCGGTCCGAACGGCGCCGGCAAGTCGACCCTAATGCGCACCGTCGCGACGCTGCAGGAGCCGACCTCGGGCAGCATCCGCTTCGGCGACCTCGACATTCTTGCGGAGCCTGAGACTCTCCGCAAAACCCTAGGTTATCTGCCGCAGGACTTCGGCGTCTATCCGCGCGTCTCGGCGGCGGCGATGCTCGACCAGATGGCGGTGCTCAAGGGCATTACCGGCAAGGGCGAGCGCAAGAGCGTGGTCGAAACCCTGCTCAACCAGACCAATTTATGGGCCGTGCGCGACAAGGCCATCGCCGGTTTCTCGGGCGGCATGCGCCAGCGCTTCGGAATCGCCCAGGCGCTGATCGGCAATCCCGAACTGATCATCGTCGACGAGCCCACGGCCGGCCTCGATCCCGAAGAGCGCAACCGCTTCCTCAACCTGCTGGCGGGCATCGGCGACAATGTCGTGGTCATCCTGTCGACCCATATCGTCGACGATGTCGCCGACTTATGCCCGCTGATGGCGGTGCTCGCGGGTGGGCGGCTCCAGCTTCAAGGCAAGCCCGCAGACCTCATCGCCTCGACGCGCGGAAAGGTGTGGACGAAGACCATCGACCATGCCGAGCTCGAGAAATATCAGGCGGAACATGAAGTGATCTCGACCCGGCTATTTGCCGGCAATACCATCCTCCATGTGCTTTCCGATACCCCGCCCGCGGGATTCGAGCCGGCCCAGGGCGGGCTGGAGGATGTCTACTTCTCGACCCTGTCCACCCTGCGCCGAGCAGCCTGAGCGGGGACCGGACATGCTCTTCGGAATCGCTTGGTTCGAAATTCGCTATCAGCTCAAGAACCCGGTGTTCTGGGTCTCGATCGCAATCTTCTTCCTGCTCGGCTTCGGTCCGTCGGCGAGTGAGAATGTCAGCCTCGGCACCCCCGGCGCGGTCCATGAGAATTCGCCGTTTGCGATTTCGGTTGGGATCAGCATCCTGACATTATTCTACTTGTTCGTGATAACCGCCTTTGTAGCGAACGCTATCGTTCGTGACGAAACCAGCGGTTTCGCGCCGATGGTTCGTGCGACCTCGGTAACGCGCGTCCAGTTCGTCATCGGCCGTTTCCTCGGCGGCCTGGTCGTTGCCTGCCTCGGCTATCTCGCGGTTCCTTTGGGAATTGCGGTCGGATCGTCGATGCCGTGGGTCGATCCCGAAACGGTCGGCCCGCAAAGATTTGCCTACTACGCCTGGCCATTCATACTCATGGGGCTTCCCAACATCTTCCTGATGAGTGCCATGTTGTTCGCCCTGGCAACCACCCTCCGCTCAATGATGGCCTCCTATATCGGAGCCGTTCTGCTCGTCATGGGCTATCTCATCACGACCAGCATTATCGGCCAGAACATCGAATATCGCGAGATATTGGCCAGGTTCGAACCCGTCGGGATGGGCGCCCTGGGCGAGGCGACACGCTACTGGACCCAGGCCGAGATGAACTCTCGCCTCCTCGAACCATCCGGCGACCTCTTGTTCAACCGTGTTTTCACCATCCTCCTTGGCTTCGTATTTCTCGGCCTGACCCTGTGGCGGTTCAGCATGACCGAAAGGGCTCCGTCCAAGCGCAAGCTTCGCAAGCTCGCCAAACGCGAAGCGCGCGACGCCCGCATCGCCTCGGTCGAACCGACGCTCGGCGGCGACCGGGTCGTTGCGCGCGATGCCACCCCGTCGCGCCTAGTTCAGTTCATGACCCGGCTGCGGGTCGAGATGCGTCAGGTGCTGACCAGCCCCGGCCTGATCGTCCTGACCCTCTTCGCGATGATCAACACCGGAGCCTCCCTGTGGCTCGGCCAGTCGAGCTACGGCACCGCCGAATATCCGATCGTCGCGGGAACCGTCGACACTGTTCGCAAGACCTTTCCCGCCATTCTGCTGATGATCGCGGTCTTCTACGGCGGCGAGTTGGTGTGGCGCGAGCGCGACCGCAAGTTGAACGAAATCCTCGATTCGACGTCGGTGCCGAGCTGGGTGATGACGGTGCCCAAGATTCTCGCGGTCTTCCTCGTGCTGCTGATCGTCAACGTCGCCGGAATGATCACCGGCCTGTTCTACCAATTGGTCGAAGGCGCGCGCGAGTTCGGCGTCGCTTCCTACGTCGGTTGGTTCATCATTCCGGCGGCGATCGACGGGCTGCTGATCGCCGTGCTGGCGGTCGTGGTGCAGGTTCTCAGCCCCATTAAATATGTCGGCTGGGGAATCTTGTTTATCTGGTTCGTGGCGACCATCTTCCTGTCGTACATGGGCTATTCGAACCCGCTCTACACC
>JALYQH010000222.1 GCA_030855945.1 Pseudomonadota bacterium
CCCTTACAGAGAATATGGCGCGGACGCGTTGCCCCTTGCACAGCCGGGCGCGCAAGAAAAGCAGGCGGGCGGGCGACACAGTGACGATGATGGCGAGGATCGAGATCGACCGCCCGACGACGGGCGCTTCGAAGCTGCTCGGGCTCGAACTGATCCGCTTCGCCTGCGCGATGATGGTGCTCATTTTCCATTACAAGCATTTCGCGATGATCGGCGGCGGCGCGATTTCGCCCGACATATTACCCTTCGCGGTGCCGCTGTCGCTGATCTACGGCTTCGGCGACTACGGCGTACAGATTTTCTGGTGCATCAGCGGCTTCATCTTATACTGGAAATATGCCGACGCGTTTGCTGCGCGGCGGGTCGAGCCGAAGCGCTTTTTCTGGCTGCGCTTTTCGCGCCTCTACCCGCTGCATATTGCGACCCTGCTGATCGTCGCGGGGCTGCAGCCGTTCTACGTCGCGCTCGCGGGCAAACCCTTCATCTACGACAATAATGGCGCCGCCAGCTTCATGCTCCAGCTATTCCTTGCCGATCAGTGGGCCGCGTCGCGCGAGTTGAGCTTCAACGGGCCGATCTGGTCGGTGTCGGCCGAAGTGCTGGTCTATATCGCTTTCTTCCTGCTCCTGCGGCTGTTCGGCAAGTCGCCGTGGCTGATCGCCGCCGCGGTCGGGGCGAGCCTGTGGAGCATTTGGAGCGGCAGCATCTCGCCGGCATTGGTGTGCGGCGGTTACTTCTTTGCCGGCGGCGGCGCGGCGCTGTGGCTGGGCAGCAACCGCAGCCGCGCGCGGCCCGCCGAGGCGCGGCGCATCGCGCTGACGATGATCGGCGCCTGCATTACTGCCACCCTGTGGCTCGACATGGGCGGCAACGGTGGGGACACAGCCGCGACTTGGCTGATGGCCGTCACCCCGCCCCTGCTCTTCCTCGCCGCGCGGGACATGCCGTCGCTCGAGCGGTGGCAGGCGCCGATCCAGGCGGCGGGCAACCTCACTTACTCGACCTATCTGATCCATTTTCCGCTGCAGCTCGCCGTTGCGATCGGCGCGCTGGCCAGCGGGATATCGCTCCCGGTCGGCGAGCCGTGGTTCCTGATCGCCTACCTCGCCGCGACCCTCATCATCGGTCGGATCGTGTTCGTTAAGTTCGAGGCGCCCGCACAGCAATGGATTCGAAGCGCCGCCCTTTCCCCAAAGACCGCGGGATCGCCGCGCGTGCCAAAAGCTGCGCCGCGAAGGGTGGGCGTCGAGGTCCCATGACGGGCCGGGCAGCGAGCGGAGCCGCGGGCGGATCGAAACTGCTCGGGCTGGAAATCATCCGCTTCATTTGCGCGATGACCGTCATCATCTGGCATTTCCACCATTTTGCGAAGATTGGCGACGGATCGGCCATGGCAGGGCTTGAACAGCCGTTCGAGGCGATCCTCTTTCCGGTCTACGATTATGGCTATTATAGCGTGCAGATCTTCTGGGCGATCAGCGGCTTCATCTTCTACTGGAAATATGCGGACGCGCTTGCGGCGCGTACGATCGATCCCAAGCGCTTCTTCTGGCTGCGCTTTTCACGCCTTTACCCGCTCCATTTCGTGACATTGATGACGGTCGCGGCACTGCAACCGATCTACAGTCACTATAGCGGCCACTGGTTCCAGTTCGGCGGGGGCCTTGTCGATTTCACGCTTCAACTGGCGCTCGCCGATCAATGGCCGGGATCGCGCGCCTACAGCTTCAACGGGCCGATCTGGTCGGTCTCGACGGAAGTATTAGTCTATGTCGCCTTCTTCCTGCTGCTGCGGACGTTCGGCAAGTCGCCATGGATCATCGTCGGTGCAATCCTCGCCTCTTTGGCGAGCATGTGGAGCGACGCCACGTCGCCGGCGGTGATTTGTGCCGGCTATTTCTTCGGCGGCGGTGCTGCCGCGCAATTCCTCGCCAGGGACGAGAAGCGCAACCAGCGGCAGCGTGGGCGGTCGATAGCGTGGGCATGTCTCGCGCTCACTGCCGCCACGCCTTTGATCATCGATCTCGGTGCGGTTTCGACCCGGTTTGCCACCTGGCTAATGTTCGCCTGCCCTCCAATCCTGTATCTCGCCGCGCAGGATTTCCGCCTGCTCGACCGCTGGCAATCCGCGATCCAGGCGGCGGGCAATCTGACCTATTCGACCTACCTCACCCATTTTCCGATGCAGCTTGCCGTCGCCATCGTCGCTTTGGCCTGCGGGGTGAAGCTGCCGGTCGGCGAGGCGTGGTTCCTCCTCGCCTACCTTGCCGCATCCCTCGTCATCGGACGAATCGTGTTCGTGCGGTTCGAAGGGCCGGTGCAGGATATGATCCGGCAAGCGACATTGACCCCGAAGCGCGAGCGCGCCGCAGTCTAAGCTTCAGGCCAGCAGTCTTAAGCAACTTGGCCGTGGCAATGCTTATACTTGCGCCCCGACCCGCATGGGCAAAGCGCGTTGCGGCTGACGGGCGCGGGCACCGGCGATCCGTCGGGCATCGTCGGGCTGATGGTCGAGACCGGCGCACGCTCGGCGGTTCCCCAGCGCGAGCCGGCATCGAAATCGTCGCTATCGTCATCGCCCGACATCGGATCGATATGATGGGTGATGAAGTCCGGCAGTCCACCGCTCGGCATCATCGGCATCGGCGGCTGCTCGACCAGCGCCATCATCAGCAGGCGGGTGACGTCCTCGCGGATCGACACCAGCAGCCGTTCGAACAGCATGAAGGCTTCCTGCTTATATTCGTCGATCGGCTTCTTCTGGGCGTAGCTCCGCAGGTGGATGACCTGCCGCAGCGCGTCGAGCGTATGGAGATGCTCCTTCCAGAAATGGTCCAATGTCTGGATGAGGATATGCTTTTCGAGATCGATCCAGCGTTCGGGCTCGACCATCGCGAGCTTAGCCGCCATCGCCTCGTCGGCCAGCGCCTGCAGCCGCTCGATGATAATGTCCTGCTCGACCGCTTCCTCGGTCATCCAATCGTCGATCGGCGGCTCCAGCCCCAGCACCGCTGCTACATTGTCCTTGAGCTCTGTCACGTTCCATTGCTCGGGATAAGTGCCGAGCGGGCAAGCGGCGGTGACCAGGCTGGCGATGCTCTCCGCGCGGAAATCCTCAACCACGTCGGTGACATGATCGGCGTCCATGATCTCGGCGCGCTGCTCGTAGATGACCTTGCGCTGGTCGTTCATGACGTCGTCGAATTCGACGACCTGCTTGCGAATGTCATAGTTGCGCGCCTCGACCTTTTTCTGCGCGGTCTCGATCGCCTTTGAAATCCACGGGGAGACGATCGCTTCGCCATCCTCCAGATTCTTGTTCATCAACCGTGCGAAGGCGGTCTGCGGTCCGAAGATGCGCAGCAGATCGTCGTCAAGGCTGAGGTAGAATCGCGACAGGCCGGGATCGCCCTGACGGCCCGAGCGGCCGCGCAACTGATTGTCGATGCGGCGGCTTTCGTGGCGCTCGGTACCGAGCACGAACAGCCCGCCGGCGGCGAGCACCTGCTGGCGCTCGGCCTCGATTTCGTCGGCGAATCCCTGGATGATCGCATCGCGCTCGGCGCCCTCGGCGGTATCGCTAAGCTCGTCGTCGATGCGGAAATCGAGGTTGCCGCCCAGTTTGATGTCGGTGCCGCGGCCGGCCATATTGGTGGCGATGGTCACCGCGCCAAGGCGGCCGGCCTGGGCGACGATGTGCGCCTCGCTCTCGTGGAAGCGGGCGTTGAGCACCTCGTGGCGAATGCCCTCCTTTTCGAGGAATTCGCTGAGCATCTCGGATTTCTCGATCGACACGGTGCCAACCAGCACCGGCTGGCCGATCTCCTGGCGATGCTTGATCTCTTTCGCGATGGCACCGAACTTGTCGGTGATATTCTTGTAGAATTCGTCGTCGTTATCCTTGCGCAGCACCGGGACGTTGGTCGGGATCGAGACGACGTTCATCTTGTAAATGTCGAAGAATTCGGGCGCTTCGGTGAGCGCGGTCCCGGTCATCCCCGACAGCTTCGGATACATTCGGAAATAATTCTGGAAGGTGATCGAAGCGAGCGTCTGATTTTCGGGCTCGATCGCCACGCCCTCCTTGGCCTCGACCGCCTGGTGGAGTCCGTCGGACCAGCGGCGGCCGTCCATCATCCGTCCGGTGAACTCGTCGATGATGACGACCTTGCCGTCCTTGACGATGTAGTCGATGTCCTTCTTGAACATCTTGTTGGCCTTGAGCGCCTGATTGAGATGGTGGACCACCTGGGTGTTCGAAATGTCGTAAAGGTTCTGCCCCTCGATCAGCCCGGCGTCCTCGAGCATCCGTTCGGCCTTTTCGGTGCCGTCCTCGGTCAGCACGATGCTCTTCTGCTTCTCGTCGAGCTCGAAATCGGGGGCTTCGAACTGCTTCACGATCGCATCGACCGACATGTACAGCTCCGACTTGTCGTCGGTCGGGCCCGAGATGATCAGCGGGGTGCGCGCTTCGTCGATCAGGATCGAGTCGACCTCGTCGACGATCGCGAAGGAGAATGGGCGCTGGACCATCTGGTCGCGCGAATATTTCATATTGTCGCGCAGATAGTCGAAGCCGAGCTCATTGTTCGTCGCGTAGGTAATGTCGCTATTGTAGGCGGCGCGGCGCTGCTCGTCGCTGAGGTTGGGTACGATCACGCCGACGCTGAGGCCGAGGAAGCGATAGACGCGTCCCATCCATTCGGCGTCGCGAGTGGCGAGATAGTCGTTGACGGTGACGACATGGACGCCCTTGCCGGGTAGCGCGTTGAGGTAAGTGGCGAGAGTTGCGACGAGCGTCTTGCCCTCGCCGGTCTTCATCTCGGCAATTTCGCCGCGGTGAAGCGTGATGCCGCCGACCATCTGCACGTCATAATGGCGCTGGCCGAGCGCGCGCTTGGCGGCTTCGCGGACGGTGGCGAAGGCTTCGGGAAGCAGATCGTCGAGCTTGACGCCATCGGCCAGGCGGGCGCGGAAAATGTCGGTCTGGCCACGCAATTCGTCGTCGGTCATCGCCGAAATGGTCGGCTCGAAGCCAGCGATGGCATCGACGATCTTGCCCATCGAGCGGACGTAGCGATCGTTGGACGAACCGAAGATGCTTTTGGCCAAGGCGGCGAGCATGCGTATTTTTCCTCAAGAAGCGGGCGCGCAAAGGCGTGAAAATGGGCTCGCCCGCGCGCGGGCGATTGCCGGGGCGATGTAGGGTTGGCCCCTGTCTTAGTCAATTGACCGGGGCGGTTCGGTCGGCCTAGCCTGGCGCCATGGAACGGACCGGGGGATGCCTGTGCGGGGCGGTGCGCTATCGGCTGGCGAGCGAGCCGTTCGACGCCGGCTGGTGCCACTGCCGCACCTGCCAGCTCAATAGCGGCGCCCCGGCGATGGCGTTCGCCAGCGTCGCGGCGGGCGACTGGCGGATCGAGAAGGGTGAGCCGCGCCGGGTTAAATCGAGTGATTTTGGGCATCGATTATCGTGCAGGATGTGCGGT
>JALYQH010000268.1 GCA_030855945.1 Pseudomonadota bacterium
CGCCTGGCAGGCGAGCGCGTTCGACCTGTTTGCGGCTTACGGCCGGGTCAAGGCGCGCACCCCGCCGGCGATGCACGTCGTCGCCGACCGCGCGGTGATGACGCTCGAGGATGCCATCGCGCGAGTCTCCGCGCTGCTCGGCGCGGCGCTCGACTGGACCACGCTGGAGGCATTCCTGCCGGTGACCAGCGATCCCGCCTACCGCCGCTCGGCGCTCGCCAGCTCGTTCGTCGCCGCGCTCGAGCTGGCGCGCCAGGGAAGGCTCGAGCTGGACCAGGACGAACCGTTCAGTGACCTGCGAGTGCGGAGCGCGGCCCTTCGACTTCGCTCAGGACAGGCCTGATGGACGAATTCACCCGCGCCGTCGAAGCGACCCTGTTCGCCTCGGCCTCGCCGCTTTCGGCGGACGAGATCACGGCTTACGCTGGCGAGGGCGATGTCGCCGCCGCGCTCGCGTCGCTTGCCGAACGCTACACGGGCCACGGCGTCGAGCTGGTCGAGCGGGGGGAGCGCTGGCACTTCCAGACCGCGCCAGACCTCGCTCACATCCTCCGCCGGACGCGCGAGGAGCCGCGCCGCCTGTCGCGCGCCGCGACCGAGACGCTGGCGATCATCGCTTATCACGAGCCGGTTAGCCGCGCGGAGATCGAGGCGATTCGCGGAGTGCAGATTTCGAAGGGCACGCTCGACGTGCTGATGGAGGCGGGCTGGGTGCGAACCGCCGGCCGCCGCGAAGGCCCGGGCCGGCCCTTGCTCTACGCCACCACCGCCGACTTCCTCACCCACTTCGGGCTAGGCTCGCGGCGCGACCTGCCGGGCATCGACGATTTGAAAGCCGCGGGGCTGCTGGATCCGCTCGACGAAGAGGCGTTTCAGCTTCAACTGGAAAGTGACGGCGAGGACGCCTAAGTGGAGGAATAATCCTTTCGCGGAGTTTTTCGATCATGGGCGGTTTCAGCCTCATTCACTGGATCATTCTCGGCGTGGTCATTCTGCTTCTGTTCGGCGGCAACCGCTTCTCGGCGATGATGGGCGATGTCGCCAAGGGGCTCAAAAGCTTCAAGCACGGCATGTCCGAGGATGACGAGCCCAAGCGTCCTGCCGACCAGCGCCCGGCCGACGCGCAGCGCCAGATTCCGCCGCAGCAACCGATCGACATCACGCCCCAGCCCCAACCGACCCAGCAGCAGCAGCAGCCGCGCCCCGCCGATTCCGCCGCCCCGCCGCCGCCGCGCGACGACAACGCCAGCTAATCCTGCCGGGACGCTGATATGTTTGGCGTCGATTCGATCGAGCTCGTCATCATCGCCATTGCGGCGCTGCTGTTCATCGGCCCCAAGGATTTGCCGAAGGTGATGATGTCCATCGGCCGCTTCGTGGGCAAGGTCCGTGGGCATGCACGCCATTTCACCGCCGGCATCGAAAATATGATGCGCGAGGCCGAACTCGAGGAAATGGAAAAGAAATGGCGCGAAGAGAATCAGCGCATTCTCGCGCAATATCCGGCGGACGCCAGCTATCCCGATCCAGTGCCCAGCGTCGCCGACGGCCCGATCATGATGCCGCTGCCCGACGCCGAGGCGCTTTTGATGACGGCGCTGCCCGAGGCCGAGCCGATGCTTCCCCTCGACGTCCCGGCCGCACCTGACGATGACGAGCGGCCCCCGGCCGAGCGGCGGCTGCCATGATCACCGACATCGATGATACCAAGGCGCCGCTTTTCGACCATCTGGTCGAGCTTCGCCGCCGCTTACTGTGGAGCGTCGCCACCATCTTGGTCGGCTTTTTCGTCTGCCTCTACTTTGCCAAGTCGATTTTCGCGGTGCTGGTCCAGCCGTTGCTCGCCGCAGGGCAGGGCACGCTCATCTATACCGACGTGTTCGAGGCCTTTTTCGTCGAGGTGAAGGTCGCATTCTTCGCCGCGCTGATGATCGGCTTTCCGATGCTCGCGACCCAGATTTGGCGGTTCGTCGCGCCCGGCATGTACGCCAAGGAGAAACGGGCGTTCCTGCCGTTCCTCCTGCTCACCCCCTTCTTCTTCGCCGGCGGCGCGGCCTTCGCTTATTATCTCGCCATGCCCTGGGCGCTGCATTTTCTGCTCAGCTATCAGGGCAATGTCGGCGGGGTTCAGCAGGAAGCGCTGCCGGGAATCGGCAATTATCTATCGTTCGTGACCCGCTTCCTGTTCGGATTCGGGGTCGCCTTCCTGCTTCCGATCCTGCTGATGATCCTCGAGCGCGCCGGGCTGGTCACCCGCGAGCAACTGTCGAAGTCGCGGCGCTATGCGATCGTGGCGGCGGTCGCGATCGCGGCGGTGCTGACCCCGCCCGACGCGGTGTCGCAGCTAATGCTCGCGGTCCCGCTCTACGCGCTATACGAATTTGCGATTCTGGCCATCCGCCTGACGCACTGGCGCGCGGCGCGGGCGAGCCGTTCATCCTCGGACAAAGATGCTGTTGAAGGGCCCCAGACAAATGTGGGCCCGGAAACGCCACCGGGGGGGGGGAGGGTTGGCGGTTCCGGGCCCATTTGATCGGATAGCGAGAGCGGGGGGGCAAAAGGTCACTATCCGAACTGTTAAACGCGCACTTTTCGCGCCTTGTTCCGCCCCGTTGAAAATTTTTTCACTGGCCGATTAATTTACCCTCAGCCGCGCTCCGGAAACAGGGGCAGGTCGACGCTGTAGCGGCCGAGGCTGCGGTCGAGCGGGGAGCGCAATTGCCGCGCCAGTCCCTCGACGATCCGCTCGAACTGGCGCCGCTGGGCGCTCTCCCCATCGCCGTCGAGCAGCGCCGAACTGGCGATCGTCAGCCGGCCGGTCAGCGGCGTGGTGCGCCGCATCTCGATCTGGACCGGGGCGCTGTCGCCGTGGAGCATGGCATATTCAACAATCTCGGTGACGAAAAACGCCACGGCAACCGCCACGTCTTGGGTGGTCGAGGCCTGGTCGATGTCGATCTCGATCGCCACTCGCCGCTCGGCGTCGCCAGCGCTTGCCCGAAGCCCGCTGGCCAGCTCGGTCAGTAGCGCGCGCAGCGCGATCCCCTGACTATCCTCCATCTCGGCATAATGGTTGCGGTGGACCACCGACAGCGCGTCGACCCGCCGCCCGATCGCCGAATAGGCCGCCTTGCCTTCACGGCTGTCGGCGCTTCGGCCGTGGATGCTGAGCAACGAAGCAACCACCTGCAAATTATTCTTCACCCGGTGGTGGACCTCGCGAACCAGCTTGCGCTGGCCTTCGAGCGCCTCCGCCATTCCGCGCTCGGTTTCCTCGATCCGGCTAACCGCGCGGATGAAGGCGCCGCGCAAATCGTGGATTTCGGAAGCTGGCCCCAGCTTGATCGATTCCAGCGTCGCGACATCGTCGCCAGGCTGAAAATCGCCGACCCCGCGCTGCAATTTGCGCAAGGGCGTGACCAGCCAGCGGTGAACCAGCCACCAGCTGACCAGCGAAGCGACGATCCACATCAGCACCGGCAACAGGATCAGCAACCGTTCCAGCGTCGTGATCTTCGCCATCGGGCTGACGACCAGCGCGTCGAGCCGGCCCCCACCAAGCGCGATGCGTCGGCGATAGCTGCTGTCGTCGGGGGTCAAAGCGGCGCCGTCGCCGAACAGCAGGATGCGTTTTCGCCCATCGTCAAGCGACGCCGCGGAGAACTTTCCGCCCTCGCTGCCGAGCGCGGCGCGCAGCTCCTCGATCGTCAGACGCGCGGTAGCGCTGCCGCCTTCGACCCCGGTGCGAAGCAGCAGCGACCGCTCGTCCTCGGCGATCCACAGGCCGATGATTCCGGGCCGGGTTCGCGGCGGCTGGGCGAGGTCGGAAAAATCGCCGACCGCGCACAGCGGCTGGCCCGC
Organism: Pseudomonadota bacterium; assembly: GCA_030855945.1. GTDB lineage: Bacteria > Pseudomonadota > Alphaproteobacteria > Sphingomonadales > Sphingomonadaceae > Sphingomicrobium. The sequence continues at coordinate 3,862 of JALYQH010000268.1, forward strand.
CATATCCTCGATTTCGAACTGGCGCGCCACTCCGGGCGTAATCGACAGCGCCCGCATTGCCTCGGCGCAAACCTCCCCGCCGGCGCCTTGCGCCGCGTCATTGGCGGCGACGCGCAGCGCGAGCGCGTTGCGCGCGATCAGACTTTCGATCGCCCGCACCGATAACTGTGCCCGCTGGCCTGCGGCGTCCATGATCGATGAATTGGCCGATTCAAGGTTGCGGACAGCGCTCCAGGTCAAAGCGGCGCCGATCGGCATCATGATCAGCGACAGCGCGAGGAGCAGTTTGGTGGGAGTGCCCACCCGGTCGAAGCCCCAACCGCCGGTCATTCGGGAATACCTCGATGCCCGGCGAGCGGATTAGGCAAGCTTGCCGAGCAGATCCAGGAAATCGTCGGGAATGTCCTCGCGCAAAGTCTCGTCGTAGACGGTTCGCAGTGCGCGGCCGACGACGTTCGACTTATCCTTCTTGCGATCCTTCGGGGACCGGGATGCGGGGGACACCTTGCCGCCGTCGCGCGCATCGCCTGCCTGAATGCCACTCAACCTCTCATCCCCCTCGCGCGCACCACTCATGCGCCATTATTCCAAACCTTCGCAATCGGAGGAAAGGTCATGACAACCCGCGCCGAATGCACCTATCGCCCGCCCGTCCTCCGCGTCAATGCACGAAGGCCGGGACGTGCGACCGCATTGGAAACCAAATCATCATTGCTTTGTTCCACCTGCGCAAACTCAAGCGTGGGGGAGTGTCGCATCATGGTCACGCCGGCCTACCGCGCCGCATCGGGCTTGCATCGTCAAAGTCGTGCGCCCACAACGGGCGCGAAACGTTTTATCCAGGAGTTTGCTCGCTTATGTCGCTTGGCCAGGATCTCGCCCCGCACCTGCCTTTTTTGCGCCGCTACGCCCGCGCGCTGACCGGCAGCCAGGTGCACGGCGATAATTTCGTCCGTGCCACGCTGGAAACCATCGTCGCCCAGCCCGACGAATTCCCGCGCGACGTCGAGCCGCGGCTCGGTCTCTACCGCACCTTCCACGCGATCTGGTCGAGCGCCAATATCGAGGAAGGCGAAGAGCCGACGACGGCGATCGACGGCGCCGAGGGCATCGCCCACGCCCGCCTCGCCCGAGTCACTCCGCTGTCGCGTCAGGCCTTGCTGCTGACCAGCCTCGAGGGTTTTTCGAGCGAGGATGCCGCCTATCTGATCGACGCCACCCCCGACGACGTCGATTCACTTGTCGCCGAAGCACTCGCCGAAATCGAGCGCCAGACCCATGCCGACGTGCTGATCATCGAGGATGAGCCGATCATCGCGATGGACATCGAATCGATCGTTCGCGACCTTGGCCACAATGTCACCGGCGTCGCCGTCACGCGCGACGAAGCGATCGCCCAGGCGCGCAAGGCGCCCCCGGGGCTGGTGCTGGCCGACATCCAGCTCGCCGACGACAGTTCGGGCATCGACGCGGTCAAGGACATCCTTGCCGAATTCGCGGTGCCGGTGATCTTCATCACCGCTTTCCCCGAGCGGCTGCTGACCGGAACCCGCCCCGAGCCCACCTTCCTCATCACCAAGCCGTTCCAGCGCGCGACGGTGAAGGCGGCGATCAGCCAGGCCCTGTTCTTCGACGCGGCGACGGTGCCGGCGTAAGGATTAGGCAAGCCGGGACCGGCTCAGCGGCAGTCCAACAACAACCACGGAACCGTGAGTCGCTGCCTTGCGTTGGCGCGATGAACAGCATTTTGGAATTATCCTTGAACGACAGCCCCGAGCATTTGAACAAGACCGAGGCGCGCGCCGGCACCACGCCGCACATGACTCGCTATGTCCTCGGCATCGGGCTCGTTCTGGTTGTGGTCATCTTCGCGGTCATATTGTTCGCCGCGCGCTAGACACTACCTTGATCCTGAAATGCCGTTCTGGCGTGATTGCTGGCCGCGTGATGTGCCAGGCGAAAAACTTGGGGCGAAACAGTGGCGATGATCGACGAGGATGAGGATGAGTATGATGCGCCGCGCCCCGAGCCGGTGCCGCTGTCCGATCCCGAATTCAAGGAGCAGCTCGCGGCGGTAATCCCGCATTTGCGGGCTTTCGGCCGCTCGCTCTCGGGCAGCCGCGACCTTGCCGACGATCTTGTCCAGGAAACATTGCTCAAGGCGTGGGCCGCGCGGCTTCGCTTTCAGGCCGGCACGAACATGCGCGCCTGGACGTTCATCATCCTGCGCAACCTGTTCCTAAGCCAGATGCGCCGCGCGCGCTTCAAGGGCGAATGGGACGACATCACCGCCGCCAAGATTCTCGCCGCACCAGCGAGCCAAGACCGCCATATCGAGCTTGGCGACATGCAGCGCGCGCTGATGCATTTGCCCCAGCCGCAGCGCGAGGCGCTGATTTTGGTGGGCGCGGGCGGCTTCGCCTATGAGGAAGCGGCCGACATTTGCGGCTGCGCGGTCGGAACGATCAAGAGCCGGGTGGCGCGCGGCCGGGTCGCGCTCGAAGCCCTGCTGTCGGGCGGAACGCTGCCGTCCCGGCGCCAGCACAAGACCGACCCGAACAAGTCCGCGCTTCAGGAAATCATCGGCCAAGTCGACGAGTTGAGCCGCGATAGGGGCTGAGCTGGAGCTAGCATGGGTTTCAGTCGGAGGGCGCTAGGCCCGCGTTTCCGCTTTCGTGAAGCAGAGACTAGTTGAGCTGGTTCAGCAGCTTTTCGAAATCATGGTTCGAGCGGTCGTTGGCGGCGTCGGTAAAGGCCTGACGCAGCGCCGCGGCGATCCCCATGCGGTCGCACGGGAAATCGATCAGGATCGGCGCGCGGTCGCGCTGCCGGGTCGGGTTGTCATTCATGGCGGCCTCATAAATCATCACCGCTCAACCAACGGAACGCGTTACAGTTTCGCGGCTGGTCGATTTCGTTATGGATAGTGTCATGAAGGAGATATCCAGCGCGGGCTCGCGGCACGGCGCGATCGAACGCGCTTCCCTCCACAGCCCTTTCCTGCGCGGCGCGATCGAGCGGTGGCCGGACGTGGCCGATATTTATTTGCGGGGCGGTCCCGAAGCCGCGTTCGCGGCGGCGCTCGCCGGGCGGGGCGATGATGTTGCCAGCGAGCTGCGTCGCCGCCGCCACGCGCTGGCACTGGCCGTCGCGCTCGGCGACCTGTCCGGCGAATTGCCGCTCGAGACGGTCACAACTCATCTGTCCGGTTTCGCGGACGCCGCGATCGACCGTGCCGTGGCAGCCGCCCTCGGCGAGCGCATGCCCGATGAAGCGCCGCGCGGGCTGGCGGTGCTGGCGCTGGGCAAGCTCGGCAGCGGCGAGCTCAATTATTCGTCCGACGTCGACCTGATCCTGCTGTTCGATCCGGAAACGCTGCCGCGCCGCGCCCGCGACGATCCCGGCGAAGCGGCGGTGCGGTACGGCCGCCGGCTGGTCGAGCTTCTGCAGCAGCGCACGGCCGACGGCTATGTCGCGCGAGTCGACCTGCGGCTGCGCCCCGCGCCGGAGGTCACGCCGATCGTGCTCCCGGTCGATGCCGCAATCTCTTATTATGAAAGCTCCGCGCTGCCGTGGGAGCGCGCCGCCTTCATTCGTGCCCGCGCCTGCGCCGGCGACCTCGCGCTCGGGCGGCGCTTCCTCTCAGAGATCCAGCCGTTCATCTGGCGCCGGGCGCTCGACTTCGGCGCAATCGACGAGATTCGCGACATCACGCTCAGGATTCGCGATCATTTTGCCCAAGGGCAGGCGTTCGGCCCCGGCTTTGACCTCAAGCGCGGCCGCGGTGGAATCCGAGAGGCGGAGTTCTTCACCCAGGTCCAGCAACTCGTCCACGGGGGTCGCGATCCGGCATTGCGCTCCCCGGCGACGCTCGATGCGCTCGCCGCGCTCGCCGCCGCCGGCCGGCTCGAACCCGAGGTCGCCGCGAGCATCGCCGCCGCCTACCGTGCGCTGCGCACCGCCGAGCATCGCGTCCAGATGATCGACGACCGGCAAGAGCACCGCCTGCCACTCGAGGCCGCCGCGCTTGAGGCGGTCGCAAAGCTCGATGGCCGCGAGGGCGCGGGTGAATTGCTCGAATCCCTGCACGGCCACGTCGAAGCAGTCGCAACTCAATTCGACACGCTCGTCGGCGAGCGCGGCGCGCGGCTGTCGAACGATCCCGATATTCTTCGCGCCGAGCTGGCCGCGCTCGGCTTTGCCGGCGACGAGGCATTGCGC
>JALYQH010000303.1 GCA_030855945.1 Pseudomonadota bacterium
ACCATCGCCAGCTTCTTTGCCGACGGCATCACCGCCGCCGACTCGATCGGGTGCCACCAGCGCGCCGCGGTCGGCCGCGCCGACTATCTCGCCACGATCGATCGCGACGATCGGGCGGCGCTGCGCCACGCGGTGACCTACACCTATCAATTGTTCCCGGCCTCGGTGATCATCGTCAGCCCCGACTACATCAATTTGCTGATCGCCATGCCGCAGTCGGTCGGCTTGACCCTGGTCGAGGACGTGATGCTGATCCCCGAAGCGCCCGCCACCGACCAGGCCGAGGCGCATTGGCAGCGCAGCTGGGACCTGCTCGACGGCGGCACCTTCGTCGCCGAGGACTTCCGCGCCGCGGCGCTTGCTCATCAGGGGCTATCCTCGGGCGTGATCGACAAGGTCGTGCTCGGCACGCTCGAGCATGGCATCGCCGATTTTCACCGCAAGGTGGAGGCCGCGCTTCAGGGGTGAGTCTGTTTGTTTGAGTGAAGCCGGCACCGGCTTACTGAACGGCTCTACGCGTAGAGAATCAGTCCTTTTACCGGTCCGACCTTCTTGCCCGCCAGATGCTGATCGACCGCATTGAGCGCCGCCTTGAGCGTTTTCGCGGTGTAAGGCTTGATCAGGCAGCCGATCGCCAGCTCGTCGGCGTCTTCGGGGGCCTTGCCAGTCGCGAACAGCACCGGGATGCCGCGCTCCTTCGCCACCAAAGCGAGGTCGATCCCGGTCCGTTCACCCGTCAGGCGCACGTCGGACAGGATCAGATCGACCTTGGCGCGGTCGAGCGTGGCCACCGCATCGGCGAAGCGGTCATGGGTCGCCACCACCTCATAGCCGGCTTCTTCTAGCATCGTCTCATTGTCGAACGCGGTCAGCGGTTCGTCCTCGACGATGAGGATACGCTTGACGATCCGCTTGGGCTTCCCGAACAGCATCAGACCCCCGTAGGATGAACCATATGGACCCGCAACGAACGAAGCGCCCACCGGTGCCGCGTCGCTCCCGCCGCAGCGACGGGCCGCCGCAAAAGCCGCGCGGCCCGCGCCCCGGCGCGGTTCGCGAAGAAGGTCCGCAGCGCATCGCCAAGCTGCTCGCCCGCGCCGGAATCGCCTCGCGCCGGGACATTGAGCGGATGATCGAGGAGGGGCGGATTGCGGTGGGCGGCATGGTGCTGACCACCCCCGCGACCCTGCTCGAAGACCTTGCCGGTGTGACCGTTGACGGCAAGCCGGTCGCGCCGCCGACCGCCGCGCGCCTGTTCCTCTTCTACAAGCCGCAGGGCACGCTGACCGCGGCGCGCGACCCCAAGGGCCGCCCGACGATCTACGACAAGCTCCCGCCCGGCCTGCCGCGGCTGATCCCGGTCGGCCGCCTCGATTATATGACCGAGGGCCTGCTGCTGATGACCAACGACGGCGAATTGAAGCGCCAGCTCGAGCTGCCCAGCACCGGAGTCGTCCGCACCTATCGCGCCCGCGCTTTCGGTGAGATCACGCAGGGCCAGCTCGAAGCACTGTCCGAAGGCGTGACGATCGAGGGCATGCGCTACGGCCCGATCGACGCCAACCTCGAGCGCCGTACCGGCCGCAATTGCTGGATCGAGATGTCGCTGACCGAGGGCAAGAATCGCGAGGTCCGCAACGTCCTCGCTCATCTCGGGCTGCAGGTGTCGCGGCTGATACGCACCAGCTACGGCCCGTTCAACGTCGAGGGGATGGAGACCGGCGACGTCGGCGAAGTGCCAAGCGGCGTCTTGTCGCAGTTCCGAAAGACGCTGAAGTGAATCTCCTCCCCACGATTCCCCCGAAAAATCGGGGGAGGAAATCGGCGTGAGGATCGTTGCCGGCGAGTGGCGCGGGCGGCCGCTGCTCGCGTCAAAGGGTCTCGACACCCGCCCGACCGCCGACCGCACCCGCGAAACACTGTTCTCGATGCTGACCAGCCGGCTCGGCAGCTTCGACGGCCTGCGCGTCGCGGATCTCTACGCCGGCAGCGGCGCGCTTGCGTTCGAAGCCCTGTCCCGCGGCGCCGCATTCGCCGTGCTGGTCGAAAATGACCGCGCCGCGCTCACCGCCATCGAAGCCAATGCCGTGAAGCTGGGCGCCACGGGACGGATTCAGGCCCGCGCCATGTCCGCCGCGCGCCTCCCCCGCGAAAGCCCGTTCGACCTGATCCTCGCCGACCCGCCATATGCGGCGGGCGCGGGCAGCGCGGTGGCTCAATCGGTCGCGGATGCCGGCTGGCTCGCACCTGGCGGCTGGCTGTCGATCGAGACCGCCTCCGGCGACGATGTTGCCGCGCCGCCGTCGATGACCATCGAGGCGACGCGCACGGTCGGCCGGGCGCGGCTCACGCTTCTGCGCGGCTAGGCTTTCTTCGCCGCGTCGCTCGCCGCTTCGGCGACCGTGCCAATCTCGGCCATCAGCTTTGCGCCGATCGCCGCTGCCGCCGCCTTGCCGGCCGCTTTTACCAGCTTCGACGACGCCTGCTTCTTGTCGCTGCTTTGATGCTGGGCGAGCGCGGCGACCGCGGCCACCGCTCCGACCGCAAGCAGATCGGCGACCAGCGGATGTTCGACCAGCTTGGCGAGATTATCGAGCGGGCCATTTCGCTCAGACCTGGGCGACTCCGCTTTCCTGCTCTTCTTAGCCTTCTTGCTTTTCGCCGCGCCCTTGGCCGGCTCGGCCTTTTGAACCGTCTTTTTCTTATCAGCGTCGGTCTTGGAGCGTGCCGCTTTTGCCATGTCTCTCTCCCTGTTGTTCCCGCGTTACGCGGGTCCGATCATCCGTATGTCGGCGCCAGTGGGCGCCTGCGCAAGCGCGACGAACGCACGACGCTTTTGTCCCGCTGCCGGCCGATCGGTAAAGATGCGCATAATCGCAGCCTTCCTGGCGCACAGCGCTTGGCGGTTCATCGTTAACGGCGCGATTTCTCGATTAACCCGTCTTGGCATGCCGCCGATCGTCGGGAAAACCGATCGAACCGTCGCCGAGTTGCACTTGGCAACCAACGACCAGGAGGTTTTGAATGCGCACTTTCGCTCTGGCCCTAGCGGCCGCTACCCTCACCGTCCCCGCGATGCCCGGCGTCGCGCTCGCTCGCGACGGCTATCATGGCAAGACATGGCACGATTCGCAGGGCCGGCTGCGCTGCAAGCGCCCCAACGGCACTACGGGAATGATCGTCGGTGCCGCCGGCGGTGCGCTGGTCGGCCGCGCCATCGACACGCGCGGCGAGCGTGCCACCGGTACCATCCTCGGCGCCGCCGCCGGCGCGCTGCTTGGACGTCAGGTCGAGCGCGGCCGCTCGCGCTGCCGCTAGATTTTTTCAAGCTTGGCCGGTGCCGCTTTTCCCCCTGATTGGCGCCGGCCATCCCTTCCCAGTTCGGCTGTATTGACATAATAATACACCTTGTGCGACGGTGACGCGACACAGGGGAAGGTATTGGTCATGTACAGCCAACAGGAATTGGACGAAGCGGTCGCTTCGGGCGCGCTCAGCGCGGAGGCGGCGGTATCGCTGCGCACTTTCATCGACGAGCGGCGCGACAGCCCGGCGATCGACGAAGAGCAGTTTCGCCTGATCACCAGTTTCAACGACATCTTCGTGTCGATCGCCAGCGCAATCCTACTGTTCGCGGTCGGCTGGATTGGTCAGTCTGTCGGTCAGTCAGCTGGCGTTGTCATCAGCGGAGATGGTTCGACTGGGCCAAGTCCGCTCGCGCCGGCCGCCATCGCAGCGACGGCTTGGGGCCTCGCCCTCTTCTTCACTGCCAGGCGGCGCATGGCGCTTCCGTCGATCCTGCTACTGCTGGCCTTCGTGATCGGCGTGTTGGGGACCTCGGTCCTGGCGATCGGTCTGGTGATTGGATCGGCCTTCTTCGAAAATAACGAACGTGCATTGGCCATAGTCGCCGCGGTTGGCGCCGCGTTCGCCGCTGGCGCTGCCTATTTTCACTGGCGGCGGTTTCACGTCCCGGTCACCGTCGCTGCCGGAGCGGCGGCCGTCGTTGGCGTGGTAATCGCGCTCGTCGCCTCGGCGCTGGGAAATCAGGTCGAGGACATGCGCAATATCATACTCGGGGCGATGCTCCTTCTCGGCATCGGCGTGTTCCTGTTCGCGATGCACTGGGACAAATCGGACCCGTCTCGGCTTACGCGCCGCTCGGACGTTGCCTTCTGGCTGCATCTGCTGGCCGCACCGATGATCGTCCATCCGGTGTTTACGTTGCTCGGCCTCAACGACGGCCGCGCCACCATCGGCGAAGGCCTGATCGTCGTCGCGCTGTATGTCGTGCTTGCGGTGATCGCGCTGGCGATCGACAGGCGAGCATTGCTCGTGTCGGCACTCGCCTATGTGCTGTACGCTTTGACCGAACTGTTCAAGCAGATCGGTGCGGTCGAATTGAGCGTCGCGCTTACCGCGCTGATCATTGGATCGGCGCTATTGCTCCTGTCGGCCTTCTGGCATCAGGCGCGGCGGATGGTCGTCAGTCGACTGCCCGGCGAGCTTAGCGACAAACTGCCGCACCTCGACCGGGTCGCTAGTCCCCAACCAGCCGCATGAGCCGGCGCTCGAGCGGAGCCAGCACGCCGTAAAGGTCGTGGCCCCGCCTGAGCACCGCGCCATGTTCCGACACCAATGAAAATGCCCCCTGCTTCGACCGAAGCAGGGGGCGTTTCTCTATACGCACCTCGGGCCGTTCGGCCGCCCGCCGGAACGCCGCGAAAATCGCCACCTCGGGATGGAATGACAGCCCATAGTCGCGCCAGTGCCCGGCCGCGACCATCCGCCCGTAGAGGTCGAGGATGCGCTGCAACTCGTGACGGTCGAAAGCGGCGATCGCGCGCCGGTCCCGCGGATGGGGAAACGGCGTGACGACGCTCAAGCGCTTTTCGCCCCCGACGCCGGCTGGCGTCTTACTTCAAGCGCCGGGGGGAGACGCTCCATCCTGATCGCGGCGATCTCGCTTCGAAGCGCCGCCAGCTCGGCCTCAAGCTCGTCGATGCGGATGAGCGCGGGGTCGCAATTCTCGCCGCATGGCGTGCCATAGGGCACGAACCCCGGACTGTAATGGACCGTCTCGACATCGACCGGGCGCGCCGGGATACCGACCACCGTGGTCTGGGGATCGACATCGCGAGTGACGACGGCATTGGCCCCGACCCTGGCCCCCGCGCCGACGACGATCGGCCCGAGTACCTGTGCGCCCGACCCGATCACCACCCCGCTGAGCAACGTCGGATGGCGCTTGCCGCCGATCCCGGTCGACGGGTTTGTCCCGCCCAGCGTGACATTCTGGTAAATTGTGACGTCATCCCCAATCTCGGCGGTCTCGCCAATCACCGTGAAACCATGGTCGATGAACAGTCGCGCGCCGATCGTCGCGCCGGGATGGATGTCGATCGCGGTCAGCACGCGCGCCAGATGATTGACGAAGCGGGCCATGAAATAGAGCCGCCCGCCGTAAAGCCAGTGCGCCACGCGGTGCAGCCCGAGCGCGAGGACGCCGGGATAGAGCAAGACCTCCCACCGCGATCGGGCGGCCGGATCGCGCGCCTTCACCGAGTCGAGATAAGTCAGGAAGGTCGATGCCAAGCGCCGCGTCTCCGATTGATCTGACCAATATCTAGGGCGTGCCGGGCGCAATGCAAAGCCGGACCGCCGCAGCGTCGCACAGGAACATATTGTCGGGAGTCTTCATTTACGCCTCTGATCGGCGCGGACAGGGGGAGAAGGCGCATTTTCGCTGAAATCTTTGCCGATCCGTCTGCGCTGTGGATCTTCATCCTGATCGGCTTCGCGGCCCAGTTGGTCGACGGCGCGCTCGGCATGGCATTCGGTGTGATCTCCAACACCTTGCTGATCAGCGTCGGCGTTTCGCCCGCCGCCGCCTCGGCAAGCGTCCACATCATCAAGAATTTCACCGGCGCGGTTTCGGGGCTCAGCCATGTTCTCCACCGCAATGTCGACTGGCGCCTGTTCTGGCGGTTGCTGATACCGGGCGTCATCGGCGGCGTGGTCGGCGCCTATTTGCTGACCTCGCTCGACGCCACGCTCGCCAAGCCGCTGGTGCTTGCATATCTGACCCTCGTCGGTTTCTACCTGCTGGCCCGCGCACTGCGTGCCCCGCCGATCGAAAGGCATCCGCGTATCGTCGAACCGCTCGGCCTTGCGGGCGGATTCCTGGACGCCGTCGGCGGCGGCGGCTGGGGCCCGATCGTCACCAGCAACCTATTGGTTCAAGGGGTCAAGCCGCGCATCGTCGTCGGGACGGTCAACACCTCCGAATTTTTCCTGGCTTTGTCGATTTCGGGCGCCTTCTTCCTGTCGCTCGGCTTTGCCGCTTTCGGGATCGAGGCGGCCGGCCTGCTCATCGGCGGAGTCGCGGCGGCGCCGCTCGGCGGCTATGTCGCCAAGCGGGTCAATGGCAGGCTGCTCCTGGTGATGGTCGGAATCGTCCTCTCCGCGACCAGCCTGCTCGGCCTGTGGGCAAGCTTCGGATAGCCAGGAGGCTGGCGCTCATCGGGCAAGGCACTTATGCCGATTACATTAATCGGAAAGCCCAATGACAACCTATTTGCCGACGATCAAGCAGTTGCAATATCTCGTCGCCCTTCGCGATCACGGCCATTTCGGCAAGGCCGCCGAAAGCTGCTTCGTTACCCAGTCGACGCTATCGGCGAGTCTGCGCGAGCTCGAGACGCTGGTCGGGATCACGCTGGTCGAGCGAACCCGGCGCGTCGTGCGCTTCACCCCACTCGGCGCGCGGGTCGCCGACAAGGCCCGCCGCGTGCTTCGTGAAGCCGAGGAATTGACCGACCTTGCCCGCACCGACGGGCTGCCGCTGACCGGCGACCTTCGCATGGGGGTAATCCCGACCATCGCGCCGTT